>NZ_JBDOBO010000061.1:0-13257 GCF_047723935.1 Gluconobacter sp. | reverse complement strand
CCGGGTATAGCTTATCAAGCCCGCAAAACTGTCCGAACGGACGGGACCACCTCAGAACCAGGTCATGCAGCAGACGTCTGGCGTTGGTAACTACGCCAAGCTGCTGCAGACATACGGCCTGCAGCAGGACACCCCGGGTGATGCTGACAGTACGCTGAGCTACAATCCATCGGTTTGTAATGCTGCCGCCGGTTGCGTTCTGTCCAACCCGTTTGGCAAGCTTTCACCGGAAGCTGCAGCTTACTCCAACTACACGTCGCATGATCACTACTATTACCAGCTGCGTGACCTGAACCTGCGCATCAACAACAACCATGTTGTTCACATGCCATGGAATAACGGTGGCGACCTGGGTCTTGCGCTGGGTATGGAGCATCGTGGTGAACAGCTTGCCTATCACCCGGATCCACTGGTCGAAGCAGGTCAGACGCTGACGAACTCTGCGTCTTACACCGGCGGCGGCTTCAACGTTTCTGAAGGTTACATCGAAGGCAAGGCAACACTGCTGCACAACGCATTCCTCGCCAAAGATCTGACGATCGACGGTCAGGGACGGTACTCGGCCTACAATACGTTCGGTGGCACGAAGAACTGGAAGGTTTCCATCAACTGGGCACCGATTCAGGACATCCGCTTCCGCGCAACGCTCGGTACGTCTTATCGTCAGCCGAACGTTTATGAGCTGTATGGTGGTCAGTCTCTGGGATACGCCTCAGCGACCGATCCGTGTGATTCCGTACAGGCAGCATCCTACGGTGCGCAATCTCCTGTCGTAGCAGCCACTTGCGCACGTCAGGGCATCAACAGCAGCACGTTCGCGTCCAACTTCTCCGGACAGTCTCCAACGTTGTATGGCGGCAACTCCAAGCTGCGCCCTGAGACGGGCCGGACCTACACGATCGGTACGGTGATCACGCCGCGCTGGATCCCGGGTCTGTCTGCTTCCGTGGAATACTGGCACTACACGCTCAAGAACATGATCACGTACCTGAGCAGCCAGTACATCATGGATCAGTGCTATACGGGCACGAATACGTCTTACTGTGATCGTATTACCCGCGTTGCAAGCACCGGGCAGCTGAATGCTGTAACGTCCATGTATGACAACATTGGCGGCCTGAAGACGAGCGGTATCGATTTCGACCTCGACTACCGTATCCGTGTCACGCAGCATGATGTCCTGACGCTGTCCAACAACTTCCAGCAACTCGTCAGCTATCTGCAGCAGAACGAGGCTGGTGGTCAGTGGTACAACTATGCTGGTCGCATGATGTATCAAAGCGGCAGCGGCAACCCGCGCGTTCGTGACTATGCAACGGTTGGCTGGCAGCACGGTGCGTTCGGCGTGACGTACATGATGCAGTACATGGGCGGCATGGTCTGGAACGACGGCACGACAGATCTGAAGCGTGCCAACGGTTACGGCCGTACCAGCACCCCAGGCATCTTCTCACATGATGTGACGGTGTCCTATCGCTGGAAGAGTTGGAACTTCGAAGGTGGTGTGAACAACCTTCTCGACAAGAAGCCGCCGTTTGTTGCCAGCGCAACGGACAACAGTGCAGCTGCGCTGTATGGCAACCTCTACATGGGACGTTACGTCTTCCTGCAGGCAGGCGTGAACTTCTGACCCTGATCACTTGATCAGCAAAAAAGGGCGGTCCGAAAGGGCCGCCCTTTTTTGTTATTGATACGCCCTGAAACTTACTGATTCGAGAACTTGAACGTCGTCGTATAGTCGAATGTCTGACCCGGCTTCAGTTCCGTCGTCGGAAAGGACGGATGGTTCGGACTGTCTGGATAGTGCTCGGCTTCAAAGGCGATAGCGTCTGTCTGGCGATAAGCATGGCCGGAAATCCCTGCATACCCACCGTCCAGTGAGTTGGACGTATAAACCTGTAGCCCTGGCTGGTTGGTCAGAACTTCCATGCTGCGGCCCGAGCGTGGGTCATAGACTTTTCCAGCCAGACGCGGAGCCTGTCCGTATGCTCCGTTAACGACCCAGTTCATGTCGTAACCACGTGCATACATCATCTGGATGTCATTGCTGCGGAGGCGTGCGCCCACTTCAGTTGGCTTGCTGAAGTCGAGTGGAGTGCCTGCAACGGGTGCGAGCTGGCCCGTCGGGATCGAGGTGCTATCGGTCGGGGTATAGCTGTCTGCGTTGATCTGAAGGATTTCCGGCTCGATGCTGCCAGAGCCTTCGCCATTCAGATTCCAGTAGCTGTGATTCGTCAGGTTCAGAACCGTCGGCGCATCGGTTGTCGCCACATAATGCAGCGACAGCGCATTGTCGTTCCCCAGCGTGTAGGTCACGTGCGTCGTCAATGTTCCGGGGAAGCCCTGGTCACCGTTCGGACTGACCAGCTTCAGCGTCACATAGGAACCGCTTGCAGAGATGCCTGTCTTTTCAAGCGTCCAGACGTTCTTGTCGAACCCCTTTTTGCCACCATGCAGAGCGTTCGGGGCAGCCGTAATGTCCGTGTGGTAGATTTTCCCATCTACCGGGAAGCTGCCGCCTGCGAGACGGTTTGCGTAACGGCCAATAATCGCTCCGAAGAACAAACCACCTTTGGCGCTATCGACGGTGTATCCTTTGAGATCACCAAACCCGAGGACGATGTCCTGCGGGTGGCCATTACGGTCCGGCGTCTCAACAGATTGAATAATGCCGCCATAGGTAATGACGCGTACCGTCACGTTATGGTCATTCTTTAGGGTGATGATACGGACAGGCTTCCCATCGGGCGTGTTACCCCATGGCTGAGAGAGTGCTGTTGGACGCGCCTGAGCAGCCCCAAGAGACAGGCCAACTAGGGCCACGGTGGCAAAAAGTGGTGCTTTGCAGGCAGAAAATCTGGACACTGGAAAATTCCCTGGTGTTGAGTTGCCGCCACACTGCTCTCAAAATATTTCAGCCGTCAAAGTCGCCGGAGTGTCCTTTTGACGTCTGGATCGTTAAAGGATCTCGTCCCTTCCCTGTGTCGTAATTTGGATACATAGAGGGGTGCAGCTTGGCACAGTATAGGCTATGACTACGGCCTTCCGCAGTTTTCCGCGACGGACGGCTCATGGCTCCGCCGGCGGCACACCAATTGAATGGGAACGGATTTCGAAAATTTCCGTTTTCAGATGAAGTCTTTGTGAGCACGCCCGCGGAGTGGGGTTTTTGAGGAATGGTTATGGACTCTCGGCAGGACAGAATCGGTATCAGGGCGACGCGCTCGCGTCGTGGCAGAGCCATTGCAGGCGTTTTGGCACTGCTGACGCTGGGGGCCTGTGGCTCCCTGCATAATCCCCCGCCGAAAGATCCGGACGACCTTGCTGATTACAAGGCTGCCAACGATCCGTACGAGCCGCTGAACCGGAAAATGTATAACGTCCAGATGTGGGCTTATCACGTGGCTTTGCGCCCCGTGGCCAAAGCCTGGATCTGGGCTGTTCCGAAGCCGGTGCGGCATAGTATTTCCAACATCAATGAAACCTGGCGTGAGCCTGCGGTGTTCTTCTCTGATGTAGGGGCTGGAAAGCCTCGTCGTGCGGGTGATTCGTTCATGCGCTTCACGATCAACATGAGTGCGGGAGTGGCCG
Source organism: Gluconobacter sp. (assembly GCF_047723935.1). Lineage (NCBI taxonomy): Bacteria > Pseudomonadati > Pseudomonadota > Alphaproteobacteria > Acetobacterales > Acetobacteraceae > Gluconobacter > Gluconobacter sp. The sequence goes on along the minus strand of NZ_JBDOBO010000061.1, from coordinate 9,666 downwards.
GTTTCTTCGATGTTGCCAGTCTGGTCGGGTACAAACAGCATGAGACTGACCCGGGGATGACCATGGGAACATGGGGCGTAAAGAGCGGCCCATACCTCTTCATTCCGTTCGTTGGTCCCAGCAACTTCCGCGATGGCGCAGGCTATGCGATTGGTCAGGCTCTCACCCCGATCAATTATGTGCCAAGAGGTTATGGCCTGCTGACATTCAACTGGGCCTACAATATTCTTGGAACGGTTGATGGCTTTGCCAACAGTGTGGATCAGATCGATCATCTGGAGCAGGACAGCCTTGATCCGTACTCCTACGTCCGTAGTGCCTGGCAGCAGAACCGCCAGAGCCAGATTGACGCTATGACGAACGATCACCGCGCCACCACCCCAGACTGGTACAACTGAGGACAAACGCATGCTTAAAGCCTTTTCGCGCCGGGCCCTTCTTGGTGCTTTTGCTGCAGCCCTCACTTTCGGGGCTGGCGTCGCTCATGCCAATCCGGCAACAGATTTCGTGAATTCCTTTGGTGGCCAGCTGGTCAGCATCGTTAATTCCGGCAAGCCACTGGGTGAAAAGAAGCGCGAAGTCCTTCCGCTTCTTCAGTCCAATGTGGATATTCAGGGCATTGCCCGCTACTGCCTCGGCCGCTACTGGCGCACCGCCACCCCGGCTCAGCAGCAGAAGTACCTGCAGCTTTTCGATCAGGTTCTGGTCAACACGATCACGGACCAGATCGGTAACTACCAGGGCGTGAGCTTCCGTGTGACCGGCACAAGCCCGACACCGGATGGCGAACGCGTCAACGCGCTGATTGACCGTCCGGGCCAGCCAGAAGTCAACATGCAGCTCATCATCGGTGGGAACCCGCCGAAGGTGGTGGATATGTATGGTGAAGGTGCCAGCCTGCGCATGAATCAGCGCGGCGATTACAGCTCCTATCTGGCCCGTCATGGCGGCGATGTTGGTGCACTCAACGCAGCTCTGGAGCGTCAGCTCAGCAATCATCACTGATTGCCATTCTCTCGAGCATGACGATTTGAAAAAGGCCTCCGTAACGGGAGGCCTTTTTTGTGCTTTGTCTTACCAGCGAGTTTTATCGGGCAGGCCGCTGCACAGTGACATGGAAACGATAGATTGTGTCTTTACCCGTAAATAGTACGTCTGTTTGCCCCTCATGGTGAGCCAGAATTTCTGCGACCTTCTGGGACACGAGATTCACATGCACAACATCCGGCAAGCTGATGGATGCCGTCTGCAGGTTCGGGGGGAGCGCTACGATCTCGGTGCCTCCCACGGCTAAAACCAGCGTACGATCAATAATGTGCATGCCACCCACGACCGATTCAGGGGCCTTGGGGGCGTCAGCCCGTGCGCTCGGCAAGACAGCCAGCCCCATGATGACGGCAGAAAACGCCGCTTTTCCAATGTTTTTCAGAAAATCAACCACACTTTATTCCTTAGGGAAAAATTACCGTATGGCTTCAATCAGTAATACCTGACGCGGCAGGAAACAAACGCTCAGTACCCCCGGCGTATCAGGCAGGAGTAATCTCGTAGAGAAACATCGTATTACCATCACGCGTGAAGGTATCAACATGCCGCATGCCGATACTGCCGAGTACGACGCGAGAGGCCAAATTATCTTCCCGAGCCACAGCTACAATCCGTGGTTCCCCTTCATCCAGAACATACCGGATGGCAGCAGCAGCAGCTTCACGGGCAATGCCCCGGCCAGTAGCCCATGGGAAAATTGAAAATCTCAGTCCGATACCGCGCCCATCAGGGCGTTCGTGAACGCCTGTTATTCCAACGAAACGCCCATTTTCACGAATAGCAAAGATACCGATGCGGCGCCTGGCCCAGAACGCAACGTCCTCGGCCATTTCCTTTTCTGTATCGAAGCGGCTTCGCACACCGCCAAGCATCTGCCCAAAGGCACCGGCATCAGCCTTGAGGGCAATCATGTCCTCCAGATCCGGCCAATTGACCGGAGTGAGAACCAGACGTGCAGTGCGGAGTTCACGCCCTAACAAGCGGGCCTCCTCAAACCGTCAGAAACCGGGACAGGTGATCCTGTCCCGGTGACGTGCAGAAGGAACGGTCCGTCTTAGCGGGCCAGCGGGCGATATTTGATACGGCTCGGCTCAGTCGCATCCGGACCAAGGCGACGTCGCTTGTCTTCTTCGTAGTCCTGGAAGTTGCCTTCGAACCACTCGACATGGCTGTCGCCTTCGAAAGCCAGAATATGCGTGGCCAGACGGTCAAGGAACCAGCGATCATGGGAGATGACCACAGCACAGCCAGCGAAGTCTGCCAAAGCATCTTCGAGGGCACGCAGCGTATCAACGTCAAGATCGTTGGTCGGCTCATCGAGCAGCAGAACGTTGCTGTCTTCCTTGAGCATCTTGGCAAGATGAACGCGGTTACGCTCACCACCCGACAAGATGCCGACGCGCTTCTGCTGGTCAGAGCCCTTGAAGTTGAACGCTCCGACATAGGCGCGGGACGGAACCGTCCGCTTGCCAAGCTGAATGACGTCCGTACCGCCGGAAATTTCTTCCCAGACCGTCTTGTTGCCATCCAGCGTATCGCGGGACTGATCAACATACCCGAGCTTCACCGTCTCGCCGACCTTCAGAGAGCCACCATCCGGCGTGTCCTGACCTGTGATCATCTTGAACAGCGTGGACTTACCCGCACCGTTCGGACCGATCACACCCACGATGCCACCAGGCGGGAGCTTGAAGTTCAGGCCATCGATCAGCAGACGATCGCCAAAGCCCTTTGTCAGGTTCTCGGCTTCGATCACCGTACCGCCAAGGCGTGGGCCCGGCGTAATGACGATATCGGCAGTACCACCAACCTTCTCGGAGTTAGCTGCCAGCATTTCTTCGTACTTGGTGATACGAGCCTGGCTCTTGGCCTGACGGGCCTTCGGCGAGCTGTTGATCCAGTCCTGCTCGGCAGCAAGAGCGCGCTGGCGGGAGCTTTCTTCCTTCTCCTCCTGGGCCAGACGCTTGCGCTTCTGGGTCAGCCAGGACGAGTAGTTGCCTTCGAACGGATAGCCACGGCCACGCTCGAGCTCCAGAATCCAGTTCGTGACGTTATCAAGGAAGTAACGGTCATGGGTAATGACCATGACGGTGCCCTGATAGTCACGCAGCGTCTTTTCGAGCCAGCTGACGCTCTCGGCATCAAGATGGTTGGTTGGCTCATCGAGCAGCAGAATGTCAGGCTTTTCGAGCAGCAGGCGGCACAGCGCAACGCGGCGGCGCTCACCACCGGAAAGCTTGTCGACCGGGCTGTCTGCTGGCGGGCAACGCAGCGCGTCGAGAGCGATCTCCAGCTTCCGATCCAGCTCCCAGCCGTCACCGGCATCGATGATTTCCTGCAGTTCAGCCTGTTCCGAGAGAAGATTGGTCATCTCCTCATCGGACATGGGCTCAGCGAACAGCATGGAAATTTCGTTGAAGCGATCGAGTGCGCGCTTGAGTTCACCAAAACCGAGAGCGACGTTCTCACCAACCGTCAGCTTTTCATCAAGCTGCGGCTCCTGCTCGAGGTAGCCGATCTTGACGCCATCGGCCGCCCAGGCTTCACCGCCGAATTCCTTGTCGATCCCGGCCATCACCTTGAGCAGCGTGGACTTACCCGCGCCGTTGACGCCGAGAACACCGATCTTCACACCGGGCAGGAAGGAAAGGGTGATGCCCTTAAAGACCTCACGTCCACCCGGATAGGCCTTCGTAAGATCCTTCATGACGTAGACGTACTGGTAGGCGGCCATGATGAGGTCTCCTGTTCGGTGGTGGAGTGCGGAATGAGCGGCGGCAGACAGGCTCGCCAGACAAAATAGAACACCGTGCGCCCGGAGGGACTCGAACCCCCAACCAAGCCGTTATGAGCGGCCGGCTCTAACCAATTGAGCTACAGGCGCGCGGTAGCTGCACGAAATCGCTCACCTGACGCATTTTTGCAAGGGCTGACATGGTGAAATGTCTTTTTTTGCATTATGTGTCAAAACGCCTCCCGTCCCCGACTGGCCTCAGAAGGCCATTGCCGCCGTTTCGAGAAGGCACCTACCGGTTTTCATTATTCTGGGGGAAGACGTGGCTGGACGCTCATTGGAACACATTACAACGCCGCACATTCGGTGATGCAGGCAAGCGCGACAGCTTTTCTGCAAAAATTCCGCTGGCTCTACAGCCCGGACCCGGTCATGGCCGGCTACGCTCTCCGAACTACTCTGACGTCCCTGCTCGCGCTGGGGATTGCCCTGAAGATGGAGCTTGGTAGCCCTCAATGGGCAGCCCTGACCGTCTGGATGGTCGCGCAGGGCACACGTGGGCGCAGTCTGGCAAAGGCGAAGTGGCATCTGTTCGGCATGGTTCTGGGGGTGATCTGCGGCGTGATCCTGGTCGCAGTCTGCCCTCAGGCACCCTTGATGTTCATTCTGCTTCTGGCAGCAGGCATCGGGCTGTTCTGCCTGATTGGCACGTTCATGCCGGGGCCGGCTTCCATGACCAACTACCGTATTCACGGTATGCGGGCGACGGGCTTCACCTACGCCATTGTCTCCCTCGATGGGATCGCGGACCCACACCACATTTTCGAAATTGCCAGTTCGCGCGCGACATACATTGTGCTGGGCATTGTTCTGGAAGCATCAATTTCCGGGCTGTTCCAGCTCGGCCTCACGAAACGAACGCGCCAACAACTCACCAGCACATTTGAAGACACTCTAAAGCCAGCACTTTCCACCATCGCAGACATTCTTGCGGGGAAAACCGATGCTCTAGAGACCATGCAATCTGTCTTCACCCGGATCACCACTTTGGGGGATCAGGTCGAATTCGCTGAGGTCGAGCTGGGACGACAGGATCATGCGGGCGATCATACGCGAGCCGCGCTGGCCAACATCGCTGTTCTCCTGGCGCGGGCCATGGACCTTGCCACGCTGATGCGTCTTCCCCTCAGTCAGGATGACGCGTTCCTCGAACAGGCCAAAACGATCCAGCACGTGTTTCTCGCCTTGCCCGCGAGGCTGGAAAGCACCGAGAGCATGGACGCAATTTTAAGCGACCTGCGAGATATCAGGCGGGACTGTCGGCGTCGGGTCGTAGAAGACTTCGATACCGTTTTACCCAACGCGGACGACCGTGCCGCCATGCTTCGCCATGGCATGTTGCAGCAGTCTCTGGTGGAACTGATTGATGCCCTGAGAATGGCCCTGCGGCAGTTCGAAGCCAGCCGCAATCCTCAGCCTCACGATCATTTCCATGAGCCCATCCGCTCCTACCGTGACTGGCGGCAGGCCATCGTTAACAGCCTCCGCTCATCGGTGACCGTCTTCGGGGCGGGCGTAATCTGGATTGCAACAGCGTGGCCCAGCGGCCTGACATTTATCATGTTTGTCGCGATTGCATGCAGCCTGTTCTCTACGCTGGAGCGCCCGGCCCTTGCGACACAGGCCTTTTTGCATGGCGCCTGCTGCGCTGTTTTGGCTGGCGGCGTGCTCGATCTGCTTTTACTGGGAAAACCCACAACATTCGAAATGCTCGGAATGTGGTCTGGCGTTGCCATGATGCTGGGCGGGCTGGCCTTCGCCTATCCGCCACTGACGCTTCCGGCCGTCTCTTACAACCTGTTCCTGCCGATCCTTCTAGGCCCTTCCAATCAGGGCCGAACGGATGAAATCGTCTATTTCAATACGGCCATGCCACTCGTTCTGGGCCTGCTCTACACATCATGGATGTACCGCGTTTTCCTGCCTTATGACCCAGCGCACCAACGCTGGACCATGCGCGAACACATCCTTCAGGACCTGCATCACATTGCAGAAGGCAAAACGAACGCCACACTTGATACAGTGGTCTCACGCAACGTGGATCGCTTCGTCCGGCTGATGACCAATTCGGGGAATACGCCGTCTCCTGTGGTTCACGCCTATCTGGCGGGCATTCTTTCCGCGATGCGTGTCATGCTGAACCTGCTTCGACTGCGCGCCATAGAACATGATGCGTCTCTCAACCCCCGTGCACATCAGGCGCTGAAACTGGTGCTGGCCCGGATGAGTCATTTCAGTGGTCGTTATCATGGACATTACGGACGGACGCTCCGCGCCACCCTCCTCGCCATTCAAAGACTGCGAGACTGTGAAACAACCGAATCGCGCCCCCGCCAGCGCTTCGTGTTGATTGCCGCCCTCACCGCTCTGGACGTCATTGCGACGGAACTGGACACCAACAAGATATTCTTTGACACAAAAAGCCCCTATCTCGACCCGCCGGTTTGAGTGCTCACGAAGAAATGTTCTGAAATAGACTTTTCTTTTCACGAAAAGGGGGGAAATGTTCCGTTTCAACCGCGGAGTGCCGCGGGAAGACAGGGTCTTCAGAAAGGATACCGTCATGTTTCGTCGTATCGTGCCCGCTCTCGGCCTAGCTCTTGGCCTCGGCGTGATGTCCACGGCTGCTATGGCCCAGGAACAGTCGCCACCGCCTCCTGCTGCCGTTCAGGGCACGCCTGGCAAAGATTTCACGGGCGTCTCTCCTGCCAATCTTGCAGGAATCATGAACTACTGCGTCGAACTGCAGTATCTCTCTTATGATGAAGGCAACCCGGCTCTTTACGGCCTGAGCGAAAAATACAAGGCCACCGAACAGACGGTTGGCAATGAAGACTATGCTCTTGGCACCGCTGGCTTCTTCAACAGCAACGGCAAGCGCTATTATCTGGTGGCCTACACCAACGAAGATGACCGTCGCGCAGCCTGCCACAATGCTTTGAAGGCCGCACAGCCGCTTCTCTGACCCTGACTTTCCGAGTTTATCGGCTTCTACGAACGCTCCGGCCCTGTGCTGGAGCGTTTTGCGTTTCTGGCGATCTGTCGAGCGCTCTCAACCCCACGACCGGCACACCAGTTCCCTATCATGTTTTTGCTTCCGCTCTGGGCAGAAAGGCGCAGGACAGCTAAGGTTCCGCCGTCTTAAAACCAGTTCAGGACGTGAACATCATGGACGTTTCCAAGATCTCGCCCGGCAAAGACGTGCCGAACGACATTAATGTAGTTATCGAGATCCCGCAGGGCTCTCAGGTCAAGTACGAAGTGGACAAGGATAGCGGCGCGATCTTCGTGGACCGTTTCCTGTTCACGCCGATGGCCTATCCGGCAGCTTACGGCTTCATTCCTGGCACCCTCGCTGCTGACGGTGATCCGGCTGATGCCCTCGTTCTGGCTCCGGCAGCCGTCGTTCCTGGTGCGGTGATCCGTGCACGTCCGATCGGCATGCTGAAGATGGAAGATGAGAGCGGCCAGGATGAGAAAATCATCTGCGTCCCGCACGACAAGATCCACCCGCAGTTCACGGACGTGAAGTCCATCGACGACCTGCCAGAGATCACACGCAAGGCGATTGAGCACTTTTTTGAGCGCTACAAGGATCTTGAACCCAACAAATGGGTTAAGGTAACAGGCTGGGCTGGCAAGGAAGAGGCTGGTAAAGTCATCGAGGCAGCACTCGCAGCAGCCAAATAATACGATGTTGTGATCCGTTTTATACGGATTATAGTTTACATCGCTTGGTATAGGCTTTGTTTTTTCCTAAGAAATGAAGCCTATATCATATGAGCGTGATATTTTCGAAATTTATCTCATAATCTCTGTTCTTCATCCCGGAAAAAGTGTTACGAAGATCTCGCAACCTGATACCCGAGGATAAGAGACTTGTCTCGCCTGCATCTCTATGCCGCAGCCTGTGCGGTTTGTTTTACGCCCGCCATCGCCGCCGCTGAAGGCGCGACCAAGGCTTCCGCACCTGTCACGACCGTCGTTCAGTCAAAGGCTGGCGACAAGGTTACGACCGTGCGCGTTCTCGCGCCCATCACGGTTATGGACTGGCCAGACCAGAACTCGGAAAACCCGAGTGTTCGCGTTAACACCCCGCTTACAATCATGTCGTTCGACAAGGAGCAGGTGCCACCGCTTCCCAAGCCTGAGGCATTGTTGACCAACCCGTTCGGCTGGAACAAATGGCTTCGTGACCGCGGTATTGCGATCATGATGGACAACACCAACGAATACACGGGCGCCATCACCAAGCCGACACCAGGTTACGGGCTTCGTCAGGGTAGCAGCAACGCAGGCCAGTACAGCCTTGAGAACGATATCGACTGGGAAAAGCTTGCTGGTATCCGCGGCTTCTCAACCCATGCCGTTGTTGTCGGTCGTTACGGTATTCCGGCAAGTCGCATGTTTGGTGACAACCTGAACCCCAGCTCCGAAATTTACGGTGCAGGCGGCAACGTGGTGGTGCACCTTGTCTATGCCTATGGTGAAGAAACGCTTGCAAATGGTCATTTTGACGTCGCTGCCGGACGTATTCCGTTCCTGAACGACTTCTCCGCCAACCCGCTGTACTGCAACTTCCAGAACAATGCCTTCTGCGGTAACCCGAAGGCATCGTCTGATAATACCACCCATTCGTCCTACCCTGATGCAGTGTGGGCAGCCCGTATCCGCGTCCGCCCGACAAAAAGCACATACATCCAGACCGGCGTGTATTTCGCGCAGGCAGGCATTTACAACAACGTTCAGTACCGGACGGGCTTTAAGTTCAACGGTGCGGACATCAATGGTGAAGCCGTGCCAGTGGAAGCTGGCTGGGAGCCACTGGTGGGTAAGGATCACCTGCCAGGCCACTACAAGGTCGGCTACGCCATCGACAATGCGCCTCACAAAGACAACTACTATGATGTCAACGGGAACCCGTATGTCATCACGGGCCAGACCCAGCGTACGGTCAATTATTCCTGGGCAGCCTGGTTCCTGGCGGACCAAATGGTCTGGCGCCACCATACGCCCGGAAACCCGGACGCTGGCCTTGTCGTACTGGGCGGCTTCTATGCCAACAGCCCCCGCACCCAGACGCGTGCCCAGCAGTATGAAATCGGGTTTGTGGACAGCGGATTCTGGAAGGCTCGGCCACTGGACGGCATCGGTGTGAACTTCACCTATGTTCGTGTTGCAGGCAGCGTTTCCGACACCCAGCGCCTACAGCTTGCTCGTGGGATGTCGCTTATGAATGGCTCTTACGGGATTCAGAGCTACGGCGAAGTGCTCGAAGCGAACTACCGTATCCATGTGATGCGCGGCGTGACCTTTGCACCGGACTTCCAGTACTACTTCCGTCCCGGTGGTCAGGCTGCACTGCACAACGCAGCAATGCTGGGCTTCAAGAGCCACATCCAGTTCTTCTAAGCCTACACGGCGGCCAGTAGATTGTTCTAACTGGCCGCTTTTTATTTTCAGGTGTAACGGCCAGGCAGCATTGGCGCGACAAAGGGCACGTCTAGTTGTTCAGGTGATGGCCAACGCAGTGGCTTGTGGCCAATCTCCGCTCGCGCGGTCATTCCCAAAATAAACAGCTCTTTCGTGCCTCAGAAAGCTGACGAAGAGCCACTTACGCCCACCTCTTAAGCGTAGAACGGCTTTCCAAATCCAAGATTAATGCAGTTCGCGGGCAAGCTGGATCAGGGCTGAACGACAGCCTGACCGTCGCTGCACTTTCTACGACCGCGCAGTTTTCTCGTAACGGGACACCATCTTGTGGCAACGAAAGCCAGAAACGAAAAAAGACGCCCTAAGGCGTCTTTTTCAAACTGGAGCGGGTG
>NZ_JBDOBO010000060.1:0-13300 GCF_047723935.1 Gluconobacter sp. | reverse complement strand
GTCTCATCCTGATATTTACTGAATACGCTGGGGTTTTCCCGTAATTGGTTAATCGGGGAGCGAATACTTCAGTATGACTGCGATTATATTGCTCATGATCACGTGCGATAATTGCGCTTTGATCCGAGTCAATCCCTACAAATGCTCGTTGAGCGATAACCAAGGCATCATGTGATATCTTCGTCTGTTGGCTAGAGTTCAAGAAGCTCATGATTGATATAATCAAGGAAGCGCCAGCGAAAAGGGCGCTTCCAATTGCCGCCCCGGTTGATAGAGGACGTCCATCAGAATGATTATCATCTACCTTGTTGGCGGAATCTTGGGGCTGGCTCTCTGCGGCTTGGCCGCTTTCCGGTTCCGACATTTTGAAATCGACTTCCTAACTGCTGTGATTGTAATTCTTGGTATCTTTTTGGCCGTGTGGGGATTCAATGGGATGCGTGTTCTATATATCCTTTCACCGCCAAGTAACTTTGGAATCTAAGGTTTGAAGTTACTTTGATTGCGAAATAACACGATGAGACTTTCAAGTCTCGTGATTCGACAGAATTAAACACACCGCCCTCTGAGGCGGTTTTTTCATATCTGGAGGGGCGAATGCCCGAAACACTTGGCTCGCCTGGTGACTATGTTCTGCGGCCTGAATTTGAGCGTCATCTCGACAAATTCGACGGCGTGGCAAAGCAGGTGCATGAGCATGGCATTTTACTGGCTCAACAGGCAGCGTCCTCGCGGGATCAGGCCAGTTCGCTGAAGGCTATTCAGACCAAACTGGACGAGCAGGACCGCATTCGCGGGGACCGTGACAGAGCCATGAGGAACACCATATGGGCAGCGAACACCTTGGGGCCAAAAGCCCTGGGTATTGCCGGGCTCTGTCTGGGAGCCTTTTACGCCTGGCTAAAGGGGCACCTCGGATGAGTATCTACGGCCTCGACCCCGGGCAGGTGAAAAACTTCATTGTCGTTCCGACCCTGACGGCCATGGGAAGCCAGTTTGCCAGCATCGCTGCTATTAACCTGGTGCTGGGAATTGCCATGGCCGAAAGCCAGCTCCGATACGTTCGTCAACGCACGAATGGCGGATACGGTCGGGCGCGTGGTCTCTGCCAGATGGAGCCGGACACGCACAATGATTGCTGGACCAACTGGCTAGACGCACCATCTCAGGCCTCTGTAGCGCGTGTGATCCGTGGGTTCATTGGCAACCTGACGCCAGACGCTGATCTGATGATCAGCAATCAGGCTTATGATTTCGCCATGGCCCGCATTAAGTGCTGGCGCGATCGTGGTCCGCTTCCTGCGTGGAATGACCCTGTGGGCATGAGCGCGTTTCACAAGCGCGTTTACAACACAGCAGGCGGGGCAGCAGACGCGTCTGCCAATGTCGTCCACTTCAAGGCTGCGATCGCGGCCTGACGCAACAGGATACCAGAATGTTTCGACGTCTCCTTGCGGGCGCATTGCTGCTCGCTCTGACGGCGTGTGCCCAGAGCACGCACACGTCCGCTGGGTCTGTTTCCGTGGCTGATTTCGGATCAGACGTGCAGCCTGCGCCCCGGGATCAGCCCAGGAAGCGTGGAGCGGTACGCTACGGCGCTACAGCGACCACATCCTCAGCCAATCCCCGGCCAGACTGGTGCTCCTACACTGCGACCGGGAATGTCGCCTGCATTCAGACGGCCACGGCTGTAGCCAGTGCGATTGGCGATCGTGTCTATGCCAATGGCGGATATTCCAGCGGTCAGACGCTCAGCGGACCGATCGCAAATGGCGGCGCGTTCGATGGCAATCAGACCGTCGGGAATGTCGGTTCTGTCCTCCGAACGCTCTCCGCCCATCTGAACGATCAGACAAACATCCTGGACTATGGCGGTGCTGCGGGAACAGCTGACAGCTCAACCGCACTCGGTGTTGCCATGTCTGCCGCTCAGACGAACGGTTCTGTCGTCACCATTCCCTATTCGACCAGTGGATACATGCTGGGAACGGCTGGGTCTTACACCGTCAAAACGCCTGGGGAATGGGACTTCCGGGGGAATGTGATTTCAGGTCCGGGTATTGGCACCCCCAATACGGGCGCCGGAACACTTCTGAGCCCATACACGAACCCCTGGCTGATCACGTCTAACCGCAAGTGGGTCTATGACCCGGCCGCAATTCCTCAGTTGGGGAATGAAACGACGGTCGCTGAAAGCCTCGAATGTCTTCCCAACCGGGCTAATGCCTCCAATGCCAACACGGCACGCAACTGGATTGCCTGTCGTTATATCGGGGCGGATACAGGCTCGGGCGGCACGTCGTCCACAGACATCAGCACTGAAGTCGAGAACTGGGTTCTGAACGTCTCGGGGAACCACGGTGTAAGCTTTGAGATCGACACCAACTTCAACGCGCCAGTGACGGATGGACAGTGGACGACCGGGTTGTTTCTGACAGGTGGCGGCGCTGCGGGCACGAACGTCAATTCGGTCGCACTCTCGATCATGCATGAAGCCTACGACAAGTCCCGGCTACCGTGGACCACGGGCATTTCCATTCGGCAGGCCAACACCATGCTGGAGTTCCAGAATACGCAGGCTGGTGAGGCCGGGTATTTCGAGCGCGGATATGACGCGTCCGGGAACTCCCTCTGGAGTGTGGACAAGGCGGGCAATCTTGTCAGTGCAGGTGGCGCGACACTTGGGTCCTTCCTGCATGCCCCGTCGATCACCATCAACGGCACGACATTCTCCACGCTGGCGACCTGCTCGTCTTCAACGCTGGGACAGGAACGCACGGTGACGGATAGCGCCGTCAACACGTGGGGCACGACTGTTACAGGCGGCGGGACCTATAGCGTCCTCGCATTCTGCGATGGAGCTAACTGGACCGTTGCCGCCAAGTAAACGTTGCTGAACGCAACTTGATTTCGCTACGGCGAACAATCCCTGAAATGGAAAACCGATGACTGATTACACGACGCTGCTGAACGCGTTGCCGGACAAGTACGCCCTGTGCGTGTCTGCCTTTATCATCCTGTGCAAGCTCGTCACTGTCTTCGTGAAACCTCCGGCCACGACTTCAAAGCTGGCATGGCTCTACCAGATCGTCAGTCTGGTCGGGCTGAACGTGGGCTGGGCAGCCAATCGCCTTCAGATCGGAAAAACGGGCGTCATGGTGGCGCGGTCTGATGCGGGCGAGGCCAGGGCTGCACTGGCTCAGGCGAATATCCCGCTCGCCTCTCCAAAGCCGACCGACCGGCCCTCCTGATTGCATATCGCCAATCACCCTTTCTGACCGCCCATTGAGGCGGTTTTTTCATATCCGGAGACTTTTCGCATGCGTTCTTTCAATCGCCTGGCTGCCCTTGGCCTGTCTGCTGTTCTTCTGGCTTCGACAGCAGCCTGCTCTAGCGTGGGCAGTACGACCACCTTCAACACGGCGGCTCTGAACAAGGATGCCACGGCCATTGCCTATGCCGTTCAGGTCATCGAGACGATGCCGGGCGTGGTCGATCATCTGTCCGCAGATGACAAGGCCAAGTTCGACAGCCTGGTGTCTCAGATCAAGAGTGTCACGGCCAGCATCGAGGCCAGCTCTGACGGTGCCATTACCGTCAATACCGGGAAAGACTGGGCCAAATCGCTCGGAACCGACCTCAACACGCTGCTGACCATCGCAACCCCGATTGTGCAGACGTACTACCCGTCGGCCGTCACCTACATGCAGACCGTTCAGTCCATGATCCCGCTGGTGGAAATGCTCGCGGGCCTGACGGGCGCTCCATACGCCGCGCCCTCCGACGATGCCGGCCTGGTACGCGCCCGGATCTATCAGGGCGTCTGATCCTCGCGATCGCGACCAACGACAAGGGGAGTGGCTTCGGCTGCTCCCCTCTTTTTTTGTTTCTGGAGGAAGTGATGGCTCTCAAACTTGGGAAGTGTGATCCCCGGCATGATTCCCGCACGTATAAGCTGGGCCGGGTTCTGGCGGTGCGTCGGCCGAATGTTCCGGACAGTAAGGACTGGTCTGCGGGCGTGCCCTATCAGATGTGGGGGAATGATCGGTATGGCTGCTGTGCGTTCGCGTCTTACGCGGCCCTCACGGCGACCTGGACGAAAGCCGCGCAGGCGCTTGTCCTTCTGACAACGTCTACGGTTCTGTCTGCTTATGCTGAAGTCACGGGCTTTGATCCGCAGACGGGCGCAAACGATGACGGCACCATTCTGTTGGATCAGCTGAACCACTGGCGAACCCATGGCCTTCCGCGTCCAGGGCAGCCGGGGCGTGATTATCTGACGGCTTATGGAATTATCTCGCCAACGGATATTCAGGGGATCAAGCGCGGGATTTGCTACCTCGGCGGTGTGCTGGCGGGTGTTCAGGTGCCGCGTGGTTTCATGAGCCTCGGTCTCGGTGAGACATGGGATCTGTCGAAGCTGTCTGGGGATGACCTCAAGCCCAAAGGTGGTCACGCCATTGCCCTGACCGGCTACACGCCTGCGGGTGTGTTCTTCAACACCTGGGGCACGCGGACCTTTATGCCCTGGGACACACTCGTCCAGATTGCAGATGAGGCTTATGGCCTTCTGTCTCGCCAGAACTGGCTTGGCATTCCTGGCACGTCTCCGAATGGCGAGGACTTCGACGCGCTCCTGGCTGAAGTGAGGGCGGCGTGAATAACGAAAGAAATCAGCGTCGTTTTCCACGTATGCGAAAGGTGCAGACGACATTGCTTTGTCTGATTCTTGCCAGCTGCTCCGCTGGTTCTGTCGCGCCTGTGACGATCAGTCAGGCGATTGCCGGCGTGCAGGCGGATCTGACAAAGGCAGGTGTCGTGAGTGTGTCAGGCGTTCAGTCCTGGACCGTCGATCAGGCGTCCCGTTTCGACGCTAACGTGCGGGCGCTTCAATGCGCCCAGCATACTTCAGACCCTGTGGTGGCTATGATTGCCGGTCCGGTCACGATGGATCTGACGGGCACGTTCAGTCAGTCAGGATCGTTCTCTGTGTCGGCCGCATCGGCTATGCCAGTCTTTGGATTGCAGGCTGATGCCAGCCGGTCCAAGGGTCAGGCTCTGAATGTGCCTGTCGAGTTTGTGCCGTTATCCGCGCTGCCAGATGCTGAAATGGGACGGCAGGTCGATTATGCGGGCGCGCTCCTAAGTCAGAACGATGATGTGCGGCATGATGAGGGTGCGCAGATCATTTCCGAGCGAGACGCCTTGTCTGCTCATGTTGCGCTACTCATGTCAGGCGGGGCCGGAAGTGACTGCACGGGCGACGCGCACCCATTTGTGGGGATGCGTCATGCTTCGTGAGGGAGCCATCGTTGCGCTGATCGTTCTCGTCCTTCTCTGCGCCGTCGTTATCGCCCCGATTGTCTGGGATGAGATTACGCGGGATTGAACTCTTGGGAATTTCCCAATGGTTGAACCTGTAAGAGATGCTGATGAGTTGCCGCGACCATCCTAATTGCACCCTAAGAATTTTATTTTGGGGGTATCGCAGGGGGTATTTTTTTTCAATCAATCAAAAATTACACAACAATATCAATTAACTAATTGCGCAAATCGGCCGCCACTCTCTCCGCCATATGTCTAGAAACCCAATGAAATCAGTCAGTTATGACCACATGCCGGTAGTAGTTCACTACCATGCTGGTAGCACCTCGTCGGTAGTCCTTCCATGACCAAGAAGGCTCTACAGGATGATGATATGCACGGCTTGAGGCGGACAGGTGGCCTCACATGGTCTGTCCGTCTGTCTATTCCGCGTGATCGCCGGGCGGATGCTGGCAAAGCGTTCGGGGCCAAATCAGGCATCAAGCAGGAAGTTATCCGGTCTCTCGGAACCCGCGATAAACAAGAGGCCATCAGAAGGCGCGACAAGGCCCTTGCATTGATGCGGGAGGACTTGGACGCAAAGCTGGTGGCCGCTGGCTTCCTGCCTATCCACGGCCATTGGCAGCCCGATTGGATGAATGAAGACCGCTTGCTCACTGAGGCATTAGACGCCCGGCGAGAGATTACAGCCACATCAGATAGGACGGATGGTGGTGATAACGAGATGGGCGGGACTGATCCTAGACGCCGCCTCATTGAAGGCATGGATTATTTTCTGGACGAGCGTGCTGAGCAGCTTGAGGAGGCCGGTAAGAACCCTTCAGACTATGTGACCCGCTTCCGGGAGATTGCGCTGGGTCAGTCCACACCTATCGGCCCTCTTTTTGACCGGTGGATGCGCGATGTGGAAAGCACGATCAGGCAGCAGACGGCCCGAGGGCATAGGCTGGCCTTTCGGCTCTTTGGGGAGTTTCTGGCTTTTCAGGATGGGGATGCCTGCCCCAGCCAAGAACCGGAAACACTGATTGCGTCTACGAGCGTGGAGAGCGTCACCAAGAGGCGCATAGGCGAGTTTCCCGAATGGCTGGCTCAGCGAAAGGGGTTATCTGCAAAGACCATCCAGAGCCGTATCAGCCCGCTCAAGACCTTCTGGGACTGGCTGGAACGCAAGGGCTATGGCGAGACCAATCCATGGCTGGGAGCGACTACGGGCCTCAAGCGTCGGGCTGAGGTGGAGGAGAAGCAGGACCGTGAGCGAGAATATACTGAAGCGGAGTTGATTGCCCTACTCCAAGCTAACCCTGACGCACATAGGCGCTGGGGCTATGGGGCTGCAATCTTTGATCTGATCCGGCTGGGTCTCCTCACAGGCGCAAGGCAGAATGAGTTGGCCTCTCTGACGCGGGCTCGCATCCAGCCCCCTGAGACAGAAGGCGCTCTGCCTATGATCGTGGTCACGTCTGAGGTGGCGAAGACCAGAAACTCCCGTAGGCGCATCCCACTCCACCCATTGGCCCAGAAGATCATTAGAGATCGTCTTGAGGCGCTTGAGGATCACTCGGGAGACGCTCCTCTCTTTCCAGAGTGCCCACCGGGAGGCCCAGACAGAAAGCGATCCTGGACTCTCTTCAAGCGGTTTACGACCTTCAGGCGCGATGTGCTTGGCAAGGTTTCAGATGGTCAGTTGGATTATCATAGCTTCAGGCGATGCTTTATCACCAACATGGAGAACGCCCAGCGCAAAGGAGTCTCTGCCTGCTCTGAGCTGATCCGGGATCACCTTGTAGGCCATAAGCCCCAGAGCCTTGCTGGAAGCACCTATGCGACCAAGGACTTTGGAGGAGATGCTTATTCTGCGGCTATCATGGGGATGGTTGAGAAAGGATTGCCTGAAGGGGTCCTGAAGGCGCTAGAGGCCACTCAGAATGATCGGCCCTCATATCCTTGGGTTTGATCCATATGATGGGAGTGGTGGCTGTCATTCATGGGTACGGCCCCAGATATGCCCACACCCTTTTAGGACACTAATCCCAAGTAGACCTTGAATGTCCCAAACCTTTCATCTTATCCCCTATAGGTTCCCATTAAAGAGGCTAAACCTCACCTACAAGCATAGCCACCCACATTATCATATCATCTTTATCCTCTAGCCACAGGAATAGAGACTGATGTGGGAATGTATGATGGTGGGTCTATGGTTGGATTATCTTACTCACTCATTATCTGATTATAGAATTGGTTGATTAGATGATGGTGAATAAGAATGTGGGATGATTAGTGGCTTGAGCATACAAATATCCTTTGAAGCTCTTGGGGCCGCTAACCACCCCACAGGGGTCTTACGGGATTATCCTATATATAACTACTGAGTATCATTCTGCTGTCTGCGCCGTTTGACGGTAGCAATTCCCATGCCTGAGAGGTCCGCTATCGTCTGGCTGGGCAGATAGGCATGATGGTTCATCAGCCACGCTAGACGGGCCTTCTTGTCCTCTAAGGCATCTACGGCCTTCAGGATCATATCCCAGCCCAGCGTCCACAGAACATCCTTCACCTTGTCCTCGTAGAACACTGGAAACGGAAAGGCCTTCCTGCCCCCACTGAGCGTGAGGCTGTGAACGTTGGAAGGATCGACGGTCTGGCCGTATCCACCTTCTACCGCTTTATCCGTCACAAACCATCGGGACTGCTCACGGCCAAAAGGTGCCCGCTCAAGCCAACCGTTTTCCTCAAGGAGCCGGTAAAGGGCTTCCTTGCTTGGGTGGTGGTGACAATCTAGCCCCTCGCCCCAAAGGTCGCTTCTGTCCGCAATAGCCTGAATGGTCAGACCACGCTCCTTGCGCTGGGCTTTAGGGCGTGTGGGTGGTTTGGGAATATGGAGAGGCTTTGGTCTGGCGGTAGTGGCCTCAGGTTCGCTCAGGAGGGGCAATTCCATCAGAGAGCCATAGTCGCCCATGGCGAGCCTTGAGCGGCCCCAGTGAGTCTCTGTGATGGCCTCGTGGAGCCTTGCGACCACCTCAGGATCATCCCCGTAAAGGGCGTCCTGTGCTTCTGTGAGAGAAGTTCGCCTGTCTCTGAAAAGGTCCATGATGGAGAGACGGATGCGGACTTCAGTGAGTGAGAGGGTCAAGTGTTTAGTGGAGGTGGGCCGAACAGATCAGACTGATATGAAGCAGATGTTTGCCTGATTGCATTACGTACCGTGTTGAGGCTTCTGCCCGACTGCTTGGCGATACGAGCAATGGTATCCCCAGTACTCCTCAGTTTCTGGATGAGGGCGAGCTCTGCAAAAGACAGGGGTTTAGCGTATCGGCTTCTACCCTTCGTCACCATGTCGTGGACGTTATCGGCCTGAGTTCCTAGTTCGAGGTGGGCGGGATTGCAGCAGGCCCGATTATCGCATGTGTGCATCACCACTAAACCGTGTGGGATAGGGCCGTTGAGATGCTCCCACATCACCCTATGAGTGTACTGCTGCGCTTTGGAGCCATCGGCTCTGGGTCCCCGTATTTGGGGGTAGCCATTTCCGACTTTTCGGTGGGAACTGATCCAGCAGGACCCCTTGTCGGGCTCTGTGGGATGTAGGGGGCCTTTCTTATTCAGTCTGGCCATCAGCCGCTCGATCATAGAAGCTGATTTCTTGATAGACGCCTTTTCAGCGTTAAACCCGTAAATGGGCGTGTGAGTTGGACGGTCTGAAGTGTCCATGTTCTCCTAGAGATTGCTTTGTATTGAAAAGTGCGGCCCAGCGGTGAACGACACCCCCTTGCGCCCTAGTTATGGGCGGATAGGACCACTCAGAGGTGGTTGATTGCTGAACGCATGATCCACACCAAGGAGCTGAGGAGGCCCAAGACGCCTATAGGCATCCTGCGGCCCTCAGTTCTCTGCTGTGGGTCGGTTGAGTACGGCCAAGATTAACTGGCTGTAATTCTGTTTTTGGTTAGGAGTGGGATCATCCCGGGAAAGGAAGAAGCTTTGATCGCCAATCAGGACCTCAGGGGCCTTTAACACCTCTTTGATCTATCTTGGGGGCGCTTCATCTATAAGGCGCCTTATTAGAACAATCCTGATTTATCAATCGCTTAACCGTAACCCGGACGAGCGGCCCGAAGAGGTGCCCAAGTGGCCTTAGATGGGACCCTAAGCCTGATTACCCCTGATCTATCTTAGGGGCGCTTCTCTATAAGGCCCCCTATTAGAACTATCCTTATTTATCAATAACTTAGACGTATATGATTTTTACAGGCTGCATAGTCCCAAATGGTGCCCTCAGGCCCCTGAAATCCTGTAGGAATGTTTGCTTCTTGCTGCGCTGAACAAGAAACAAGGGCTGGGCTTTAGGGGGCTTTTTTGAAGCCGAGATTGTGAGGGCTGAAAAGACTTCTCGGGACCGGGAAATGGGACCCTAAACACGTCACCTCTTTGATCTATCTTGGGGGCGCTTCTCTATAAGAAGCCTCATTAGACAGTTTTTCAACTAAACCCATGATTTCATTGAGTTTATCTAGTTCATCCGCCATTGCGGTTAGGTCCTTTGTAGCCGTGGTTTACCAGTCGGCGGAGCTGTAGGGTGGCATCTGGCCTCAACGCCTTCTGCGCCTCGGAGAGCCGGACAGGCCTAATAAGCCGAAGCTTTCCATCCACAATCACTCTGTGGACCTTGAAGGTCATGCCGTCCTGGTTCTAGGGGCGCTTCTCTATAAGGAGCCTCATTAGCTGAGTTGGGCCTCTGAAATGGCTAAAATCAGTTGATAAACCCGCTTTCTAAGGCCTCTAGTTTTACTGCGTCGTACTTGGTTACGCTTAACAGCCTGAGAGCGTTGGCAAACCACCTCAATCACTTGCCTATGTTCCAATAGGGCTTGGTCTATCGGAGCGATGGGTGTGGAACAGTTATGTGTGCCTTTAGGGTCCTAATTGACGTTCTGGAACGATTACGCTACAGGGTCTAGACCTTTTGGAACATATGGACGCCTGACCATGAAGATCGGATATGCCCGCACCAGCACGACAGAACAGCTTGCAGGTTTGGAAGCCCAGAGCCGTGACCTCAAAGAGCATGGGTGTGAGCGCATCTTCTCGGAGCAGGTGTCCGGTGCATCCACCCACAGGCCCCAGCTAGAAGCCGCTCTGGACCACATGCGTGAAGGTGACGTGTTGGTGGTGACAAAGCCAGACCGTCTTGCTCGCTCGACCTCGGACCTTCTGAGCTATGTGGAGAAGGTGAAAGCCAAGGGCTGTGGTCTGGTGATCCTGTCCATGTCCGGCATGACATTCGATACCACCAATCCCACGTCCAAGCTGATGCTCACCATGCTTGCTGCGGTCGCAGAGTTTGAGCGGGACCTGATGAAAGAGCGTCAGGCTGAAGGCATCGCCAAGGCAAAGGCAGATGGAAAATATCTCGGACGCAAACCCACAGCCCGCAGTCAGGCAGAAGAGGTCAAGGCGCTGGCAGCCTCAGGCATGAGCCCGTCCAAAATTGCTGAGAAGCTCGGGATAGGCCGCACGAGCGTCTATCGGTGTCTGGGAAAGGTGGCGTAACGCATATAGCCCCTTCTCAGCCTCTCTGTAGGTGTGGCCGATATTGCGCTTAATGGCCTGAAAATTGGCCTTTTATCCAAGCAGTATCCTCGTTAGCATCCGAGCCAGTCAGGACTTCGGCTGTCGGTACTACCAACACAGAAGGGGCTCTGTCGGTAGTGGTTTTTGTCTGATTTTCGTTGATATTTCGCGGTTTTTTATCTTTGTGGTGGAAAGTCCCACTCTCTCCGCCAGATAAATCAAAAATTCCCGGATTTTTCAAAGAGTTATTTGATTTGTCGAAATTCATCTCACCTTGAGACCCATCTTAAAAAATGCGTCATCGCGCGGCGCTCGGACGCGATATGCGTTGTTTTATAAATTTCCCGATGTGACCTGCTGACTGATGTCCTGCTGTCTCCAGAGACATCTAGATGATCTGAGGGCGCGACTGAAACAGCGACCCACGAAAAAACGCTCAGAAATTTCTTGAAATCGTCGTCCGTGCTCGGCTAACGTTATTAAGTTAGCTGACACTACAGTACGAAAAACTTCTAGCAAGCCCAGAAGGCTCTCTGCCACTGCTTCAAGCAGAGACCCTGTAGAACACTGAACGCCGAAAAAACCAAACGAAATTAGTATCATCGTTAGTCCCATGAGGGGCTGGTTGGAAAGGCGTATCATGAGTTCTGTTTTCCCCCTTCGTCGCTCTGACGACATCTTCATAACGCGTCGGGAAGCTTCTGAGCGACTACGCGTGTCCCTCTCGACGATCGACAGATATGTCGCTGCGGGCGAGCTCGAACGCTTGAAAATCGGTCCAAGGCGAACTCTGTTTCGACTGCGCGATGTCGAAAGGCTCGTCCGTCGTGACGGCAGCGCTTCTTCCGCCATGCAGACCACACTGAGCAACGTCTGGTCGTAGCTGCTGATTGTATCAGCGCAGGATACCTGCGGATCTTTCCTTTCCATGATGAAAGCTAGCGCTATGTTTGACGTCGCTGAGATTGACTTTGCTTGGGACAGCCCTTGGGACTCCCTGGAGATGAAATGCGTCTATCAGGATATTGTTTTCTGGATCCTGTGTGATGTTACTCGAGAGATTGATCCCTATTACAAGACTAATTGCTACAAAGTAGATAATCCCGATAGTTTATTTTCGCCACCAACTACCGTAAATGACTTACATAACTTGTTCTGGGCATCTCCTTCGGAGATTTCTGAAGGATGGTTTCTATTCAAAATGATGGACGGTAATTTTTCGGACACTAAGCTTTTTGAAATCCTTAATACATTTCTTTTCCTGAAAGACAAATCTACGATTGCACAGCCAACGATAGATGAAATCATGGAGCTTTTGTTTGCCCGTGCTTCGCATTGGTCAGATAAACTGACGATTAAAGATCTCCTGCCGCAGCTGACTTCTGGCAGGATGATCCAGGTCCATGATCAGTCCCCGTCTGGAGGGCTGCCGCTGAACGTTATCGCGGAGCAAGTCCTGTTTTATAAAAGGCCGATACGATCTGACGAGCAGCTTATTCTTGCACGTGCTCTGACATATCTTGGATGGCGACGGCATCGTACCGCCCAGACACGCCGATGGATTGCTCCCCCTGACTTTCCGACAAAAGATCCCGGCAAACTTCGATGGCATTACAGGTGACGATGTCCGCCAAAGCACAGCGACTTCGCGAGTACCTTTGCACGAGAGAAAACATCCCGCAGGCGATTATCATGGCGTTTGATGGTCATCGAAGATCGATAGATACCAGCAAAAATGGCTGGTGACTGCGGGAATGTCCCTGATGGAACATCGGAAGACGGTCCAGTTGCGCGACGGGCAGCCAGAGACGACCGTTCAGAGCAAGACAAGGTGCATCCGCCCAGTGCAGACGTGAATCCGAGATCAGTTTCGTGATCTTTCCCGAAACGTCTCTCCGATAGACGCCGTTATCCTTCAGATTGGTGAAGTAAAGGTTTCCGGCAGTATCCATGGCACTTCCCCCGATTGGAGGTAAATCTGCCCAAGGCTTCACAGCCGCAGACAGATCGGTTGATGACACATTGGGATCGTCAAGAAATGCTGTCGGAACTTGAGACCACGGCCCCTCAAGCGGCCCGAAATACAGCCATTTCCCGTCCGGACTCACTTCCAGCGGATCGACATTCACCAGAAGCGGCTGATGCGGGTGGCTCTCCACGACGTGTCCGTCCATGATAATTGGCCGCCCTGTTCGTGCGCGTGTGGAAACATCGTTGTCCAGAACACGACGTGCCTGACCTGTTTTGATATCAAGAACGATCAGCGCGGCCTTGCCCGCATCCGTGAGATAGGCGTGCGTTCCGTTGAAACGGATATCGTCGATATAGCTGCCCGCCTGCGCGATCTCTGGGCCCAGAGGATAGATCCGCAGCACATGACCTGTTGCCGGATCAATGCGGACCAGTT
>NZ_JBDOBO010000059.1:0-13736 GCF_047723935.1 Gluconobacter sp. | reverse complement strand
AGCGGGAATGGAAGCGTTCATGTGGTGTCTCCTCAAGCGCACTCGAAAAGACCCAGGGAGAACGTGAAGCAGAAAGGGAGCCGCCGTCCCCTGTGTACATAGACACAAACAGGGCCGCATCGGCCCGATAGGAGCATTCCCATACGACTATGGAAATGTGAATCCTTCGGTCTTCCTACGCCAGTATCAACTGGGTCAGGTTCAAAGGGTCGCTTCACCGTGCCGCAGGTTACCCTGACAACACCAATCAGCCTCTCAGTCCCTTAAGGCGGGACCCCCCTGACGAACCTCAAGCGTGCAGGAGAAACGAAACAAAATCAACAGAACAAAAATAAACGTGATCTGGACGAGGAAAACATCCCAGGTATTTCCTGCGTCTAGCGGACAAACGAAAACCCCAGCCCGTTTCGGGGCTGGGGTTAGTGATGCGTTGGCATCGCAAGTTCAGATGGTTGCGGGGGCACACAACCAAAGAAAACTGCTACTGGCGAGTGGATTGGTTAATCGACTTTAGAGATCCTTCAACACCTTAGAGCCTGTTTGGAAAATCGGTCTGATGTGATTCAAGCTCTGGATGTGGACGCCAGAGCAGAGGGGCCGGATGGCCAGGATCACCCGCAAGACGAAACGCTACCCGTCTGACATGACGGACGAGGAATGGGAGCGGATTGCGCCGTTGATGCCAAATCCTGGGCGTCGTGGCCGCCCACGGGAGGTTGAATTCCGTGAGGTGATCAATGCTGTGCGCTATCTCGTTCGTTCAGGCTGCGGTTGGCGGATGCTGCCGATCCACTTCGGGCACTGGCGCACGATCTATGGCTGGTTCCGGGAACTGGCGCGGCGTTTCCTGTTCCAGACCATCCATGACGTTGAACTGATGCTCGACCGGGAGCAGACAGGCCGCGAGGCCAGTCCGACAGCGGCGGTGATCGACAGCCAGAGCATCAAGGTGCCTCATGCAAAGACAAGGGGTTACGATGCCGGCAAGAAGGTCGTCGGACGCAAGCTCCATATTGCCGTCGATACGGACGGGCATCTTCTGATGGTCAACCTGACTCCGGCCGACATCTCCGACAGTGCCGGCGCCCAGATGATCCTGGCTGCGATCCGCAGGCGTTGGCCATGGGTGAAGCATCTGTTCGCCGATGGCGCTTATGACCGCTTGAAGTTGATGGACAAGGCGACTTATCTGGATTTCATCCTCGAGATCATCCGCCGCCGTGACGGAGCAAAGGGCTTCGAGGTGCTACCGCGACGCTGGGTGGTCGAGAGGACTTTCGGCTGGATGACCCGCTGGCGCCGGCTCGTGCGTGATTACGAGCGCCGCGTCGACGTGTCACAGGCCATGATCTTCGTCGCCATGGGCGCCAATCTCATGCGCAGAAATCTTCACCCGTGATTTTCCAAACAGGCTCTAAAAACCCAAGATTATGCATGATCCTATGGAATATTTATTTTTCAGCACTCGAAATTTAACCGTTAGAAGGAATCGTTCCAACCATATCTTATTATTTTGACATCAGATCGTTCTGCGATATAGTCTCCACACACAATGTAACGATACTCCATCAGTGCCGGTGGAGAGTCGGGCTTGTCCGGTCAGGACAGAGACGCATAGGGTGGATCAATGGCGGTCCACTGGCCCTAAATGGGCGATGACGCATCCCTGTTTGATGTGTCGTCTGGAAATGTATTGTGGACAGGGGTTTCCTGAAAGCCGGGCACGCACCAACCCTGCTGGCCGCTTTTCTATATTTCGACGTCTCATTCATGATCTGGGTTTTGCTGGGTCCTCTCGGCATTGCGATCGCGCATGACCTTCACCTGAATGCTGGGCAGAAAGGACTGCTGGTCGCAACGCCTGTGCTGGCCGGGGCCGCCTTTCGTGTGTTGGCCGGGGGCCTGGTGGATATATTCGGCCCGCGCCGCGTCGCGATTGCCGCACAGCTTGCAGTCATTTTCGGCCTTGCCCTGGTCTGGTACCTCGCACCTCATACTTACGGTCAGATGTTCGGACTGGCGGGCATTCTCGGCGTTGCTGGCGCATCTTTCGCCATTGCCCTTCCCCTTGCCTCCGTCTGGTATCCTCCGCAGTATCAGGGAACCGCACTCGGCATTGCAGGCGCGGGCAACTCAGGAACCGCGCTGGCCTCACTTTTTGCGCCCGGACTGGCGGTTCTGGTGGGATGGCGCAACGTCATCGGACTTGCAACGCTTCCGCTCATCTGCGTTCTGCTGCTTTTCCTTATTCTGGCCAGAGAGCCTGTCAATCGACCACCATCCCCGGGCCTGCGCTCATGGGGTCCAGTTCTGGGATCCGTCGATAGCTGGCTGCTGATGTTTTTCTACAGCGTGACCTTTGGTGGGTTTGTGGGTCTTGCGTCGTTCCTCACCATCTATTTCAATGACCAGTACAGTCTCTCTCCCACTGTTGCTGGTGCGTGTACGGCATTTGTCGTTTTCGTAGGCTCTTTTGTTCGTCCCGTTGGCGGAGCCTTCGCCGACCGCGTGGGCGGCACGAAAGCTCTGACCATCCTGTATGCGGTCGCGGCATGCTGCTTTTGCGTCATCGCCCTTGGACTTCCAACGATCTATCTCGCATTCCCGGTATTCCTTCTGGGGATGGTAACGCTCGGGCTGGGCAATGGCGCCGTTTTTCAGCTTGTTCCAGCACGCTTCCCGCGTCAGGTCGGCATTCTGACAGGGCTGGTCGGTATGGCCGGCGGGGTCGGCGGCTTCTACCTGGCGCTTTCGCTCGGGGAAGCACGACAGATCGTCAATTCTTACGGACCGGGATTTCTCGCCTTCGCTGGGATCTGCCTGATTGCCTGCATCGCCATTGTACTGGGTCACCGTCGCTGGCGGGAGATCGCATGATGCCTGGCCTTTCCGGTTTTTCTTCCCCTCCCTATGCGTCCGTTCTGGCAGGTCTTGCTCTGGGAGGGCTGGCTTTCTCCAGCGCCCTGAAAGCTGACGATACTCCCAACCCCCACGTCGGGCTTCATCTATCCAAACGCTCCAGAACAAAAGCCGTCACTCCGACGGTTCATTCCCAGCAGACGCGCCCCGCTCATTCCCCGGACTGGGGCGTTCTCAATGCCGCAAACGGCGCCGCATCCGGTTTCGGAGCAATAACGGGCTTTGGTCAGGTTCGGTGGTCGGAAGACTGGAGCGATATCGTTAATACCCCGCCAGAACAGCGCAGGAATGACTGGTTCAACCGCCTGAAATATATTCGCCTGAATGAAAGCGGAAGTATCTGGCTATCTCTGAACGCGGAAGAACGCCTCCGTTATATCTATGAAAACCAGCCCATGATGGGAACGGCAGGCAAGACCAACGCCAACCGGGTTCTTCTACGCAATCTCTATGGCGCCGATCTTCATCTCGGGGCGCATATCCGCGCCTATGCCGAGTTCCTGTACGGCGTCGCAGGAGGGTCCAATACCTACGGATACCAGACAGGGGTCCAGAGGGAACGGCTGGATCTTCAGCAGGGTATTCTGGAAGTGAAGGGCAACCTTCTGGGGGCCAAAGCCGGCGTCATCGGCGGTCGGCAGGTCTTCCTAGATACGCCCGTCTTCATGCAGTCCGCCCGGGACCTGACCAATGCACAGCAGACATGGGATGGCTTCCGTGGCTACGCCATCTGGAAGCGCTTCAGGCTCGATCTGTTCGATTTCATGCAGACCAACAAATTGCCTGATGCCGTCTTCGGGGACGGCACGAACTACAGCGCCCGGATGTACGGAGCCATGACATCCACGGCACTTCCTGCATTCACGGCCATGGGAAAGAAAAGCCAGCTTTTCGCGGACGTCTTTTACATCGGTTATCTCTACAGTGGATCACCAGCCGCCATGCCGACCACACGGGGCACACAGACTGGCTCCAGCCGGCGGGACAATGTCGGCATGCGTCTGTGGGGCAATATCGCCTCTTTCTCAACGAGCCTGAGCGGTGTGTTTCAGGGAGGTCAGTTTCGGCCAGACCAGGAAAGCCAGCCAACCCGGGCGGTGCGGGCTTATGCAGTCAATGCATCCGTGCTCTACAGCCGCCCCGATCTTCTGGCAAAGCCAAGCGCTGGCCTTCAGGCCGATCTGTTCTCCGGCGGTTCCTACAAGAGCCGGGATGGCGCCGTCGGAACATTTGCATCTCCCTATTTCCCCTTGCCATACTACAACGATGTAACGTTATCCGTAACATCCCAAAACCTGATCGGTGTGGGCCCTCTTGCAACGCTCGCACTGCAAAAAAACCTTCACTTCAGGCTGCATGTTCCCTTCTTCTGGCGGGAAAGCACACAGGATGCGGTTTACGGCACAGGCCGGATCTATTCCTGGCGTAACGGACTGTCCGGCGGCTTTATCGGCGCCATTCCCCAGACCCAGCTCGCCTGGAACTTCGCTCCGCACTGGACCTGGACGCACGACATCGCAAGCTTCATCGCATCCCGCAGCATGCGCACGGCAGGCGCAAAAAGCGACGCTTTCTACATGCAGACTCTCGAATTCAAGTTTTGACCATGACGGCCTCAGAGAACGGACAGATGACCATGAAAGAGAACATCATCATCATCGGCAACGGAATGGTTGGACATTACTGTGCCGAGCAGCTCGTCATGCACGGTCTGCATGAAACGCATCAGATCCATGTCTTCGGCTCCGAACGACACCATGCCTATGACCGCGTTCATCTGACGGACTATATGACAGGCCAGGACGCACTGGCTCTGCGCCTGCATGAAGAGGATTTTCACGCTGCCCATGGCATCACCATGCATCTGGGCGTTCCGGTCATGCGGGTCGACCGTGACGACAAGGTCGTGGAAAGCGAAGAAGGTATTCTTCCCTACAGCACGCTGATTTTAGCGACAGGCTCCGTACCGTTTGTTCCGTCAATACCAGGCAATACCGGAAGTGCAGGTCTTGTCTACCGCACGCTTGAAGACCTAGACATCATCCGCGCTGCAGCTAAGGGTGCGAGCCATGGAACCGTCATTGGTGGCGGCCTGCTTGGTCTGGAAGCCGCTCATGCCCTGAAACTTCTGGGGCTGGACGTCAGTGTCGTGCAGCTCGGAACACATCTGATGTCGGCCCAGCTTGATGAAGAGGGCGGTCGCGCGCTTCGCAGGCGCATTGAGACTCTTGGGATTGATGTGAGAACCTCCCACGCGACCAAAGAGATTGTCGCCGGCGAACAAAAACGTCATCGCCTGGTGTTTGCGAACAGTCCTTCTTTTGAAACCGATATGGTTGTTTTCTCCGCCGGTATCCGCCCGACCGATCAGCTTGGAAGAGCTTGCGGGCTGGCTGTAGGATCCCGTGGCGGCATCGTGATCGACAATCAGTGCCGGACGTCCGATCCGGACGTTTTCGCCGTCGGCGAATGTGCGCTCTGGCAAGGTCAGGTCTTTGGTCTGGTCGGACCGGGATACACCATGGCACGGACCGTTGCTTCCTTTCTGGCCGGGGAAGAAGCTGCCTTTACGGGCGCGGACATGTCCACCAAGCTCAAGCTTCAGGGTGTGGATGTGGGTTCGATTGGCGATGCGCATGGGCGGGAGTCCGGCGCCACAAGCTATCGCTTCATCAGCGAGGCCGATGGCTCCTATCGCCGTCTCGTTCTATCCGCGGACGGCCAGCGCGTGACAGGGGCGATTCTTGTCGGAGACAACTCCTACTACGATACGATCTTTCAGTATGTTCAGAACGGCATCAAACCGCCGGCTGACCCAGCCGCATTGATCCTGCCGCGTGGTGAAGGAGCAGAGCTTCTGGGCGCGGACGCCCTGCCTGATACGGCCATGATCTGCTCCTGCCACAACGTCACGAAAGGCTCGATCTGTAACGCCATTGATGCAGGTTGCGCCGATCTTGCCGCGCTCAAGCAGGACACAAAGGCCAGTACAGGCTGCGGTGGCTGCGCGGCGCTGCTCAAGAGCGTGTTTGAAACGGAACTCTCCGCCCGAGGCATAGAGGTCGATCACAGCCTTTGCGAGCATTTTTTCCATACACGTCAGGAGTTGTACTCCCTCGTTCGTGTCCATGGCATCCGCAGCTTTGAAGAGCTGATGACACGCCACGGTAATGGCGGTTTAGGCTGCGATATCTGCAAGCCAACCGTTGGCTCAATCCTGGCCTCGGCATGGAACAAGCCCATTACGGACCCGCTCTATATTCCTTTGCAGGACACGAACGACACGTTCATGGCCAATATGCAGAAGAACGGAACCTATTCCGTTGTTCCTCGCATTGCTGGTGGCGAGATTACCCCGGACAAGCTGATCGTTCTGGGACAGGTTGCAAAGAAATATGGCCTTTACACCAAGATCACCGGTGGCCAGCGCGTCGATCTGTTTGGTGCTCAACTGCATCAGCTTCCCGAAATCTGGGGAGAGCTTCTGGATGCGGGATTTGAGACGGGTCATGCTTATGGAAAGTCCACCCGGACGGTAAAATCCTGCGTTGGAAGCACATGGTGCCGTTATGGCGTGCAGGACAGTGTCGGCAAGGCGCTGGATCTTGAGAACCGCTATAAGGGGCTGCGCTCTCCGCACAAGCTCAAATTCGCCGTATCCGGCTGTACCCGTGAATGCGCCGAGGCCCAGAGCAAGGATGTGGGCATCATCGCTACAGAGAATGGCTGGAACCTGTATGTCTGTGGCAATGGCGGGATGCGCCCTCGCCATGCAGAGCTTTTCGCGACCGATCTCGATTCAGAAACGCTCGTGAAATACATCGACCGGTTTCTGATGTTTTACATCCGCACTGCAGACAAGCTCCAGCGCACGTCTGTCTGGCGGGAAGGTCTGGAGGGCGGTCTCGATTATCTCAAAGACGTCATCATCAAGGACAGCCTTGGCATTGCCGAAGAGCTGGAACAGCAGATGCAGCATGTGGTCGAAACATACCACTGTGAATGGAAAGATGCCCTAACGGACGGCGAGAAGCTCAAGCGCTTCCGCACTTTCGTCAATGACAGCCGCCCCGATCCAAACGTTCAGCTTGTTCCCGAGCGGGATCAGGTCAAACCGGCCCCCAATCAGGCTGCCCTTCCAGAAGGCGTGGGTCCGGTGGAATGGACAGCCCTTTGCGACAAGAACGATCTGGTCCCGAGATCAGGCGTTGTCGCCTGGTATGAGGGCGCACAGGTCGCACTGTTCTATCTTCCCGAAACGAAGGCCACGCCTGCTCGTGTCTTTGCCGTGGATAACCATGACCCGTTCTCAAAGGCTAATATCATCGGGCGCGGCATCATGGGGGATCTGCGGGGACAGTTCGTTGTCGCCTCCCCGCTTTACAAACAGCACTTCAATCTGGAAAGCGGGGTCTGTCTTGAAGATTCCAGCAAATCCCTGCGAACGTGGGACACACGTCTGACCTCCGAAGGCAAGGTTGAAATCCGTGCCAGAGCGATGGACCCTGTTCCAGAACATCTTTTCGCTTAACCCTCCATGACACGGGAAGACATCCATTCTGTCTGCCCCTATTGCGGTGTCGGCTGCGGCATCGTGCTGGAGGTTGAGAACCATCAGATCGTCAAGGTGCGCGGAGATACCGGGCATCCGACGAATGGTGGTCGCCTGTGCACCAAAGGAAGTTCCTGCGACAAACCGGTGTCATCGCCTACACGGCTGGATATGCCGCAGATCCGGCAGGACAGGACGTCCCTGCCCGTTCCCACCAGAATGGACGCAGCCATCAGGGAAACAGCCCGTCGCCTGAAGCAGATCCTGGAAGAATATGGGCCGGATGCGATCTCCCTTTACGTTTCCGGCCAGATGTCTCTGGAAGCGCAGTATCTGGCGAACAAACTCGTCAAGGGATACCTGAGAACCCAGCATATCGAGTCCAACTCCCGCTTGTGCATGGCTGCAGCAGGTGCTGGCTACAAACTCTCCCTGGGCGCAGACGCTCCCCCCGGCAGCTACGAGGACTTCGACTGCACGGACCTGTTCTTCGTGATCGGTGCCAATATGGCCGACTGCCATCCGATCCTATTCCTGCGCCTGATGGACCGTAAGCGTCAGGGAGCAAAACTCATTGTTGTTGATCCACGACGGACCGCTACGGCAGACAAGGCGGACCTGTTCCTTCAGATCCGCCCTGGCACCGATCTCGCCCTGCTGAACGGCATTCTTCACATTCTGGTTCGTGATGACGCGATAGATCCGGACTTTATCGCCAGTGCAACGAAGGACTGGAGCGACATGCCAGCTTTTCTGGCAGATTATTCTCCCGAACGCGTTGCCGGGATTACCGGCCTTCCACAAGATGATATCGAAACAGCCGCCAGATGGATTGCGGAAGCCGATGCGTGGCTGACGCTGTGGACCATGGGACTGAACCAGAGCACTTCAGGGGCCTGGAATACCAACGCGATCTGCAATCTTCATCTTGCCACTGGCGCCATCTGCCGCCCGGGCGCCGGACCGTTTTCCCTCACAGGACAGCCCAACGCCATGGGTGGTCGGGAAATGGGCTATATGGGCTCCGGCCTCCCCGGCCAGCGCTCGGCCTTGGTCGATGATGACCGGGCCTTTGTCGAGCAACAATGGAAGCTGCCCGCAGGAACCATTCGCACAGCAGGCGGCCATGGCGTGATAGCCATGTTCGAGGCTATGACCCGCAGTGAAATCCGCGCCTGCTGGATCATCTGCACCAACCCTGTCGCGACCGTGCCACGCCGCGCCAACGTTACGGCTGCCCTTGAAGCCGCGGATCTGGTCATTGTTCAGGATGCCTACGCCGACACGGAAACAGCGGCTTATGCGGATATTCTTCTGCCGGGTGCGTTATGGGCCGAAGGAGACGGCGTGCTGGTCAACTCTGACCGCACCATGACACTGGCCCGGCAGGCTGTTCCCCCTCCCGGTGAGACCATGCCAGACTGGGACATCATTGCACGTGTTGCCTGTGAGATGGGCTTTGAGGAGGCCTTCACATTCTCCTCTGCCGCCGAAGTCTTTGCGGAAGCCAGTCGTTTCGCCAATCCAAAGACAGGCTACGATATTTCCGGGGTCACCCACAACCGTTTGAAATCCGGTCCCGTCCAATGGCCCAGCCAGACGGGAGACACCCTGCCCCGCCATCCGATCCGTTACCGACCAGACCCGAATAAACTGCCTGTTTTCGCCACCGATGACGGAAAAGCAGTTTTTCATGCCCGTCCTTATCTCCCCTTAGAAGAACAGCCGGACGACGAATTCCCTTTCCTGCTCAACACCGGGCGCCTCCAGCATCAATGGCACACGCTCACCAAAACCGGCCGGGTCGGTGGACTTAACAAGCTCAATTCAGGCCCTTTCGTGGAAATCGCTCTTGCTGATGCCGAACAGCTGGGCCTGCGCAAGGACGATCCCGTCGAACTCCGCTCTCGCCGGGGCACCGCAATCCTTCCCGCCCGTCCGACTGACCGGGTCGCGCCGGGAACATGCTTTGCACCCTTTCACTGGAACGACCGCTTCGGCGAAAACCTGACAATCAATGCCGTCACGGCCGATTTCACAGATCCTGTCTCCCTTCAACCGGGAATCAAACATTGCGTGGTGTCTCTCGCACGTATCGAACCTGTTTCCGCCCCGGCAGAGGAGAACGCCGCTGTCATGTCGCTTGACCATCTGACACAGCATCTTGGCCTCGCTCGGGCAGAGCCTCTGGCCCTGTCCGTTGAAAGTCGCCACTGGCTGACGGGCTTCATGGACGGCCTGAAACTTGCCCCACCGGCAAACGAGCTTCCCTTTGTTCCCCCGAGTGCTCCTTTGCCGACAGAGCAGAAAGCCAGAATTAATGGTCTTCTGGCTGGTCTGTATGCCCGCAGCCCTGTGGCGCAGTATCCTGCTGTGTCGGAAAGTCCGACCAGTACCCAACCAAGGCTTCTTCTTCGGTGGGCGTCCCAGACAGGTCGGGCAGAAGGTCTGGCTGAAGAACTCGCCGTCTGGTTGAAAGAAAGCGGGCACGACGTTGACGCGATGAGCCTGGAGAGCTGCAAACCAGCCGATCTTTCCGGAACGGTCCTCTTCGTCGTCTCCACCTTCGGCGACGGAGATGCTCCTGACAGCGCGAGCGCGTTCTGGGATGAACTTTGTAAAACCCAAGGATCGCTTGAAGATGTGCGTTACGCCATGGTGGCGCTGGGAGACTCCTCATACGCCAGTTTCTGTGGCTTTGGCCGGGCTCTTGATGAACGCCTGAAGACACTTGGTGCAACCCCGCTTATGCCACGACAGGATTGCGAGCCCGATTACGAAGAAACCGTTGAAGCCTGGCAGCACAGATTTCTGGCTACTCTGGGGACTAAACCAGTTTCAGTAGCAGCCGTACCTTTATCTGACACCCCAGCCGTCACACGGGCGACCCCCGCAATTGTGCGCGTCAGTCTTAATCACTGCCTGACAGAGAATAATAGTGACAAGGAAACCCGACAGATCGTTCTGGATCTCTCCGGAACAGGATTGCATTATGAACCCGGGGACGCTCTCGGGATCTGGCCCTGCAATGCTGGCTCAACCGTTGAAACAGTTCTGAACGCTCTGGGATTGTCTTCCGATACAACAGTCTCTGTCCGGGGCCACGGAACCGTGTCGCTCGCAGACGCTCTGACCAGACATTTCGATTTGTCCCGACCGTCTCCTGCTCTTCTGGAAAAATTGGGAGCACAAACTGCCGGCTACCTGCCGGAGCTGCTGGCGACCATTAAACTCGAAGTGCAGACGCAGGATGTCCCGAGCCTCTTTCGCCGGATGCAGCCTCGCCTTTATTCCATCGCATCGTCACTGAAAGCATGTCCTGACAGCGTCCACATCACCGTGGGCATCAATAATGAACCCTACCCTGGTCTGTGCTCAAACTGGCTGGGAAGTTTACACGAAGGTTCCGAGGTCCCGGTTTTCCTACAGACGGCATCCCAGTTCCGTTTACCTGCAGACCATACCAAACCTGTCATCATGGTGGGACCAGGCACAGGCATTGCCCCCTTCCGTGCCTTCCTTCAGGAGCGCGCAGCGTGTAACAGCCCGGGCCGAAACTGGCTTTTCTTCGGAGAGCGTCATGCAGAAAACGGATTTTACTATCGCGAGGAGCTGGAAAGCTTCATGGCACAGGGATACCTGACATATCTGCATACGGCATTTTCCCGTGATCAGAACCAGCGGATCTATGTTCAGGACCGCATGGAAGAAAACGGCGAGGAACTCTGGAACTGGTTGCACGAAGGCGCATATTTCTACGTCTGCGGAGATGCCGCACGAATGGCCCAGGACGTCGATAGCGCCCTGCGCCGCATCGTAGCGCGTCATGGCGGCATGTCCATGGAACAGGCCGATGAGTATGTCAGTAACCTTGCAAAAAATGGGCGATACGTCCGTGATGTGTACTGATATAGCCCCATGACAATGAAAATTCTTCTCGCAGACGAAAACTCCCAGCGGGCTGGCGCCCTGTCGGAGATTTTGAAAGCTGACTCTTCACTGGAGGTCATTCGACTTGAAGGATACGAAAGTCTGATTTCAGCGGTGGAGGCTCACGTTCCTGACATTGTGCTCGTGGACATATGCCGCGCCGACCGCGACGGGCTGGACAGTGTGCGGGCGCTATCCTCCTCAGGGCTTAAGCGCCCCGTTGCCCTGTTTGTCGACGAAGATGACGAAGCGCTCATGGAAGATGCTTTTGCGGCTGGCGTCTGTTCCTACAACGTGATGGATACGCCGCCTCGGGACGTCAAACCCCTGCTTCGATCGGCGATTGCACTATACCGTCGCTTTCAGGAAACAGCAGCCGAGCTGAAAGCGGCCCGACAGGTCCTTTCGGATCGGGAAACTGTCGATACAGCAAAGAAAATCTTCATGCGTAACGAACGCTGCAGCGAGGCAGAAGCCTATCGCTGGTTCAGACGCCGAGCCATGCAGCAGGCCCGTAAGCTGGTAGATGTTGCCACTGACTACCTCCGGGTTCACACCAAGGATGATGCATCATGAGTTCTGCCGTCAGAATAGGCCTGCTGAGGCTGGCAGATAGCGCCCCTCTGATTATCGCTCGCAATCTCGGAATATTTGAAAAACATGGTCTGGGTGCGGAACTGATAGTCTCGCCATCTTGGGCCAATATCGCAGATGGTCTCGTCTGGAATGGACTGGACGCTGCGCTGGTTTTTCCTCCTTTGGCGATCATGACGGCGCTGGGTCATCGCGGTCGGGAAATCGGCCTGGACCGGGGAATTCCTGTCAGCCGTGGCGGCAACACGGTTGTTCTTCGTGGACAGCACCTCTCCCCGTTCCTGGGGACGGATGACGTGACAAAGCACCGGAACTTTGAAAGCTGGCGTACGGGTCTAAGTCGCCGTCCCAAGCTGGCAGTTGTACATCTGTATTCGACCCATTTCCTCATTCTGATGGACTTCCTCAAAAGCTTGCATGCCCATCCAGAACAGGATGTGGAAATCGTCATCATGCCCCCCGACCGCATGATCGATGCTCTAGCCGCTGCGGAAATTGACGGCTTTTGTGCTGGCCCACCTTGGGGAACGGAAGCCGAACTGCGTGGTCTCGGTTCCATCGTAGCTGGATCCGCCAATATCCATACTGGTCATCTGGAGAAAACTCTCGTGACGACACAACGCTGGAGTCAGAGTGCACCGGCGCTGTCGCAAGCTTTGCAGGCTGCCATTGGCGAAGCGACACGCTTCTGTATGAACCCCAGCAATTCTGCGGAGATCGTTCGTCAACTTTCCAGCCCCCTGGCGAACGGCGGCCTGGCCCTTCCACCAGAAGCGACAGAAAAGATCATGCCTGATCAGCACAACCTCAACGCCGTGCAATTCGATTTTTCGGCTTTAGACGTCAATCTTTCAATCACTTGGATGATCGGGGCCATGCAGGCACAGGGTTGGTTAACCCCTACGAATATGAAGCGGCTTTACGAACTTGGTTGGCTCACACCAGCCCTATACTCCTAAGCCACACGGATCTTCCGGAGACAGAACCATGAGCACAGATTTACAGATATTTGAATTTGAACGCGATTTTGCCGATACACTCCGCTGCATTCCAATGAGCGTGCGCATGAAACTCGATGAATGTGGAATAAAACTCAGTCTCCGCCAATGGAGCCATTTCAGTTACGACGATCGTTACGAACTCTGCTACCGTCCGACAGAATCAGATCCTAATAAGCAGACCTATCGTCATTTCCTGAAAGAATTGATTCGCGCACGCACCAATGAAGAACCTGCTTTTCTTGATCAGCCACAGTCTACTGAATGGCAGGATAGCCAATCGGTGCCCCTGTGCCTCCAAAAGCAGATTATAGAGAAAGAACTTTCCTCTATACCACTGCAAAAATGGGCAAACTTAACACCCTTGCAACGCTTTTCGCTTGTAAAGCTTTGCCGATCTGGCCACGAAAATCATAATCTTCCTATCGCTTTGAAAGAATTTATTTCTCAGGGTAGCGAATAGCAGATATTCAAAATTTTTGTGACTGACGAGCCCAAATCGATACACTCCACAGTCAAGAGATAGCCTATTTATGCTCTGCACGGAGTAATTTAGCTGCCGATTTGTTGATATTCTGGTGGCTTTAAAAAAATTAATATTAAAATATTATTTTTCG
Organism: Gluconobacter sp.; assembly: GCF_047723935.1. Lineage (NCBI taxonomy): Bacteria > Pseudomonadati > Pseudomonadota > Alphaproteobacteria > Acetobacterales > Acetobacteraceae > Gluconobacter > Gluconobacter sp. The sequence goes on along the minus strand of NZ_JBDOBO010000059.1, from coordinate 126 downwards.
GTTTTCTACTAGGCCCCGTTGACAAAAGACCTGATCCAGAGCCTTGCTGAGGCGAGATTGAGGAAACTCATTGACGTGCCCCCTTTTTTGTGTCCACTCAAAAGGAGAGTTCCCGTTTTTTATGGC
>NZ_JBDOBO010000058.1:0-14170 GCF_047723935.1 Gluconobacter sp. | reverse complement strand
AGCGCACACAGAATGGCCAGCGGGATGGAGGTTGCGATGATGACGGTCGAGCGCCAGGAGCCAAGGAACAGGAGGACCACGATACCTGTCAGGAACGCGGCGGTGATCATTTCCTGCACGACGTCCTTGATCTGGTCTTTCACCATCACGGAGGCGTCTTCAAGGATCGAGACATGCACATCAGGCGGCAGAATTCGACGCAGACGCGGAAGAAGCGCCTTGGTCGCCGCCACAACATCCAGAGTGGAGGCGGTACCACCCTTCTGGGTAATGACTTCTACGGCCTGACGGCCCTTCACCAGCACCAGGTTTGTCTGAGGATGGCCACCGCGATAGACGTCCGCGACGTCCCTCACATAGATGACCGCATTGCCAACCCGTTTGACGGGGATATTGGCAATGTCTTCCATGCTTTGCGGAGCTGCGTTGGTCTGCACCATCCAGTCGGTCGCATCGATTTTCTGGTCACCGGCTGGCAGAACGATGTTCTGCTTGCGCAGTGCGGCCTGTACGTCCGCCGCAGCAAGATGATGGGCCCGAAGCTCGGCCTGGTTCATGGAAACCATGACAAAGCTGTCCATGCCGCCATTCGGGTGAGCCACGACGGCACCCGGAACGGTTGCGAGCAGTGGACGAACTGTAATTACGCCGAGTTTGAACAGATCGGACGGTGTTTGTTTGTCAGATGTGATCTGCAGGGCAATGACAGGAACCTGAGACGGGTTCAGGGCCATGATCATTGGTGCAGGCACCATGGGCGGAAGGCCCAGGAGCACTGTCTGCGAAATTGCCGTCACTTCTGCTTCGGCTTCCCCGATGGGCGTGCCGGGCTGGAAGTAAATATCTACAATCGACCGGCCATAATAGGAGTTGGACTCCATATGTTCGATGTTCTGAACTGTTGTCGTAACAGCCAGTTCGAAGTTGTAGGTAATACGGCCAGCAAATTCCTGTGGCAGAAGACCTGGATAGGTCCAGACCGCTGCGACGACCGGAATCTTGATATTGGGGAATACGTCCGTTGGCGTCCTGAGGATCGAGAGGATGCCAAGCATCACAATCAGAATCGACAGGACGACGAACGTTAAGGGTCGTCTTAGCGCGGTGACAACAATGGCATTCATTGGTTGGCGCGTCCTGATGCGGTTTAGGTAGATGCGCCGATATACACACTATGTTGTAAAGTTAGATTTAAACTCCCATTTAATACAGAGATTTAATTAAATGCAGATTTAATCTGTTGTTTGAAGTCGTGTATTCTATACGGCCTGTAATGAATTTATATTTATTAAAAGCAAATTTATTATAGAGAAAATGGATTTGTATCAGAAGGGGGCTTTCCCGGGACATTGCGTATACGAAAAAGCCCGCTCCCCAGTCAGGGAAGCGGGCTTTTCGATACCTTCAGAGAAAGATGGAGGCTGGATCAGCCTTCAGCTTTTTCCTCAGCGGCTTCCGGAGCAGCCTTCGCAGGTTCCACGATCGGGGAACGTGGGGCAACGCCATCCGTGATCATTTCGAGCTGACCGGTAATCTGGCCACCATCTTCAACCTGCAGACGACGGCACTTTGCCTTGCCGATCAGACGACCGCTGCCGCGGATGGTGAGGCTGCCGTTGACGGTCAGGGTGCCGTCAATCGTGCCGGCAACTTCTGCATCTTCAACTTCGATCGCACCGCGGAAGACACCGCCCTGTGCAACAACGACTTCCGCCGCCTGAATCATGCTGGACTCGACAGTCCCTTCAACGACCAGGCGCTCGGCATCCTGAACCGAACCCTGAACGCTGATACCACGGCCAACGACCAGCGTACGACGATCCGGACCCGTCTGGCGCGGTGCTCCCGGTACGCCTGCTGCACCCGGACGGGGCGCAGTTGCCGGCGTTGCGCCCGGCAGGTTGTTCGGGGATGGCGGCGCCGGGAAAGGGGTACGACCCATAGATGCGGGGTCCTTCTGCTGGTTGGGCTGCGGGCTGGCTGTTCCGGATCCGGACGCAGGAGTGGTCTGGCTGGAAGCATCCGGCCGGTTGGGAAAGATGGGCTGCCCGGCGAGCTTGCTTGTCTCGGCAGGCTTTGCGTCTTCTTCCGGTTTGCGTCTTCTGAACAAGGAAACCCCGCTACGGATCTGGAAAGAACAAGGACTATGTCTCGGCCGCTCGACACCGGACCTGCGGGTGCAGGGTTCGTCAGGAACGGCCTCTGACAAGGCTTACACGGTCACGCCCCGAACGGACAACCCGCGCTTGCGTGCAAATGTCATAATCTGACATGCGCAGAACAGGAGAGTGCATTCGTCCCGGGTGTTGGCGTGTTCCCAGAGGGCACCTATGATCGTGTTGATTTAATGGCGCAGACGGCGTCTTGAACGATTTTTTGCCTTTTTGTGAACTCTGGAGCCTTAATGTCAGCCCCCAAACACGATCTCCTCTGCATCGGCAACGCGATTGTCGATGTTCTTGCCTCTGTTGACCCGGCTGTTATTGCCGATCTTGGTGCAACTCCAGGCAGCATGACGCTCATCGATGCGACAACCGCGCAGGACATTGAAAACCGTATTGCTGTTGAACGTGTTGCCGGTGGCGGTTCTGGTGCCAATACGGCAGTGGTTGCGGCTCGTATGGGCGCAAAAGTCTCTTATCTTGGCAAGGTTGCTGAAGATCAGGCCGGGACGCATTTTACGCAGGATATCCGCGATCAGGGCCTGACTTTCCCGTCCCAGCCACTTGCTGCGTCTGAAAAAATTCCGACCGCGCGCTGCATCGTGCTCGTGACGCCCGATGGGCAGCGTACCATGTTCACTTATCTCGGGGCTTGCACGGAATTCACACCGGCAGACGTTCACGAAGAGACTGTTACGGATGCTGCCATCACGTACATGGAAGGCTATCTGTACGATAAGCCCCATGCTCAGGCGGCTTTCGAGCATGCTGCCACGCTGGCCCGCAAGGCTGGCCGTCAGGTTGCCCTTACCCTGTCAGACACGTTCTGCGTCGGCCGTCATCACGCGGCATTCCGTGGGCTCGTTGCCGGTCACGTCGATATTCTCTTTGCCAACGAAGCCGAGCTTCTGGCGCTGTACGAAACGACTGATTTCGAAGACGCTCTGCGTCAGGTTGCTGCAGAAACTCAGCTGGCTATCGTCACGCGGAGCGAAAAGGGCGCTGTCGTCATCAGCAAGGGCGAGCGTCACGATGTTCCGACTACGCCAGTCAAGGTTGTGGATACGACCGGCGCTGGTGATGCATTTGCGGCTGGATTCCTTGCTGGTCTGAGCAAGCGGCATGACCTTGTGACGTGCGCGAAGCTCGGCAATCAGGCTGCTGGTGCCATCATCACGCGCTTTGGTGCGCGGCCGCAGGAAGATTTTACTCTGCGCGCCTGATGTAGGGGGTGATCCGGGAATATGTTTCCCGGATCACCTTGATCGCAGAACGATCAGAGATGTTTCCGGGCCAATTCCGATTGGCCGATTTCCTGAAGATAGGTCCAGAGTGCATCCAGTTCGGTTTCCGAAATCGCGCTCTCCGGAAATGCTTCCATATGTTCGCTCGGCCATTTCCGCACCTGCTTCGGGTTGCGAACAATGGCACGTAGCCCCTTAGGCGTAATATATTCCGTAACTGGGATCGGGCGACCAAGATCGGGGCCCATCGTGCCTTCACCGACGCCCATCAACTGATGGCAGGGAAGACAGTTTTCAGCAAAGACAACCTGTCCCTGTGCTGCAGCGGAACTGGTTCCGACAGGCAGCTCATTGCTGGATGACGGCGTAATGACCGCAAGCTGGTCGACCCATTGTTCCTGCTTGATGATGCCAACTTCCTCACCGGTCCACACAAGGGCAAATGGCCCAAGGTCATGGCCGTGAGGACGGCGTTTAGGCCATTCCTTGTCTTCGATGGCGATCCACGCAGTGACGTGATGTTTGCGGGCCTGTTCGAAAACACTTCTAGGAATTTCCGCCGTGAAAAGATCAGTCGCCTGAAAAGCCAGCGCATCATCCTGATGGATCAGGGCCGAAAGTGGAATCGCGGGAACGTCTGGCCCGAGGGGCTGCTTGATATGGGAAAGATCAAGCTTCTGGGTCTCGGGGCGATGCAGAAGCTCTTCAACACTGAACTTGTGAACGGTATCCCCGTCCTTGACGCTCAGAACTGCGGACGGATTAGCCCAGGCTGGCGAGGCCACCAGCCCTGCGAGAAGAAACAGTCGCTTGAAAAGGTGCCGTCCGTTCATTCTTGCTTTCACTCGTTAAAATCCCTGTCAGTTCAGAAGCTTGCAGACCCTCGGTATCATAATGGTCTCGGAACGGAGTGAGTAAACAGCAAAAAAACGAGCGGTCCGACGCCTTAAAGATCCGACCAGCCAATCTGCTTCACATTTTCACGTGTGAAAGCATCTCGCACACCGGGATCGAGAAGCGCAGCGAGTTCGCCCTCCTGATCGTAGGTGGGCATGAAGCGATGCATCATGGCGTTTTGAGCCGTGGCGGGGTGGAAATAAATCTCACTGACGCCTTGGGGAAGCTTCGGAATGAGGGCTTGAATGCGGTCAGGGGTCATATGGCCAGACCAGCGCAGCCCGAAACACCAGTCATTGGTCTTTAGGCCCGCTTTGTGGATCTGATGGCGAAGGACTCCAATCCAGCGACGCAAGGCGCGATCACCGATGCTATCTTTTGCGTCCACAGGCTCAGGTGGCTCAAATGGAGAGCGCACAGCTTTCAGGCCGTGACTTAGGCCTGACTCGATCAGGAAGCGCCCGACAGTGGGGTGCAGATGCATATGCTTGTGGGCATTCGCGTGATCCAGCGGAAGGCCTGTACGGGCAAAGACGCGGTACTGCGCTTCAATTTCACGATGGATGGCACTTCGGGCATGGGGACTGAAGAAATATTCGACCCCCAGCCGCAACTGGTTGCGGCCAAACCAGCCCTGTTCATCCGTAATGGCGGGAAGGTCCAATACGGATTTTCCCTCAATAGCGACGACGTGCAGTCCGACTTTCAGGTCAGGCATGGCTTTCGCCCGACGGACAGCGTCCGCTGCGGCATCTCCGGCGACCATCAGGCTTGCCGTTGAAAGGATACCCTTGCGATGGGCTGCCTCGATGGCTTCGTTGACTTCCAGGCTCATGCCGAAATCATCGGCGGAAACAATGGCGCGACGGGTCATGATGAAGCTCCGGAACAGGGGCGAGGGTCATGAAAAAAGGGGCATGGCCGTCAAGCCATGCCCCTTTTCGAGAGAACGAGGCCGTCAGGGACGGTCTCAGGCCGCGTGACGGTCCTTAAGGAACTGGAAGAATTCCACACCTTCGCGCAGACGACGCTTCATCATTTGCGGGCTGCGGATCATCTCGTTCAGGATGGAAGCGATCTTGGAGCCACGGAAATAGAACTTCCGGTAGAATTCCTCGACGCTTTCGAAGATTTCCGTGTGTGACAGGTGCGGGTAGTGCAGGGGAGCAATCTGCACACCGTTCTCGTCAATTAGCTCGGCCGCATCAACGTTCAGCCAGCCATTCTCGGTTGCCTGCTTGTGGAGTGCCGTGCCCGGATAAGGAGCGGCCAGGGAAACCTGCAGTGTGTGCGGGTTGATTTCCTTGGCGAAAGCGATGGTCTCCTGAATGGTTTCCTTCGTTTCGCCCGGCAGACCAACGATGAACGTGCCGTGGATCTTGATGCCCAGCTTGTGGCAGTTCTTCGTGAATTCCTTGGCGACTTCGACGCGCATGCCCTTCTTGATGTTGTGAAGGATCTGCTGGTTGCCACTCTCATAGCCCACGAGGAGAAGACGCAGGCCGTTCTCTTTCATGATCTTCAGGGTGTCGTAAGGGACGTTCGCCTTGGCATTGCAGGACCACGTAACGCCCAGCTTGCCCATTTCACGGGCAATCGCTTCGGCACGGGGCAGGTCGTCCGTGAAGGTGTCATCATCGAACATGAATTCCTGTACTTCCGGGAAGTACTGCTTGGCGAGACGGATCTCGGCAGCAACATGCTCCGGGCTACGCGTGCGGTAGCGATGGCCGCCAACCGTCTGCGGCCACAGGCAGAACGTGCAGCGGGATTTGCAGCCACGACCCGTGTAGATGGAAATGTAAGGGTGCTTCAGGTAGCCGATGAAGTAGTCGTTGATGTTGAGATCACGCTTGTAGACTTCCGTTACGAACGGAAGGCTGTCCATGTCCTCAATCATCGCGCGTTCTTTGTTCGCGATGATCTCGCCGTCAGCATTACGCCAGGTGATGCCGTCCACTTCCGCCAGCGGCTTGCCCTCGGCGATTTCCTTGATTGTGAAATCGAACTCGTTGCGCGCCACGAAGTCGATCGGGCTACCCTGTCTCATGCTCTCGTCAGGCTGCACGGCAACCTTGGCGCCGACCATGCCGATCATGATCTTCGGGTTGGCGTCTTTGATCATCTGCGCCACGCGGACGTCTGATGCGAAGGACGGCGTGGAGGTGTGCATGACGACGAGGTCGCGATTCTTTACGTCCTCAAGGATCGGATCCATGCCCATCTTTGCCGGTGGGGCGTCGATCAGGCGGGAGCCGGGCACCAGAGCTGCCGGCTGAGCCAGCCATGTTGGAAACCAGAAAGACTTGATTTCACGCTTGGCCTGATAACGGGAACCAGCACCACCATCGAAGCCGTCGAAGGAAGGAGGCTGGAGAAAAAGGGTTCTCATCATGATCGGACACTCCTGTGGGTGGTGGCGCCAGACTGGAACGCTGTGGCGCGCGCCGAAGATTTACGTTTTCTTCGGGCGATATGGACCGTTCTGCCGCGCCATGCAACGCGTGACCCTCTTGCACTGCCCACCATGATGGCTGCGGAGAGCCAGTCACGGATGACCAGAAGAGGGATTGCAGCGGGCAAAGGACACTCCGTTGCACGGTCTATAATGCGGCTTCCAAGGCCACGAATGGCCCAGGTCAGCCCCAGCAGAAGCCAGGTCCACCATGTATTGGGACGAAAAAGAACGGCTGTGACGGCCCAGAACAGCGGAAGCTGAATGGAAGACAGGCCATAGCCGACGGGTTCAACATTCTTGACGGTTCTGCCCCAGCGTAACTCGTGAGAGAGCAACTCGCTGAGGGTGTGTTCGCCAACAGTGGTATGGGTGAGGGACGGCGCAATGGCGATGCCCTGACCACGCTGACGGACAAGCTGACCAAGTTCAGCATCGTCCGCCACGTGATCGACCAGAGCTTCCAGTCCGCCAATTTCAGTCAGTGTCTGTCGAGTGAGAGCCATGGTGGCGCCCAGACAGTCCTGACGACCCAGCAGGCGTGACATCATCACGCCTGGCAGAAAATTGTGGTTGATCTGACAGGCGCCAAGTTGCTGGACCAGCGTTCCACCAGCCGTGCGCCCGGCATAAAGAGTCGTCACAAGTCCGACACCTGGAGTTTCGAGGCTGGAAACGACGTGCTTCAGGTAAGTCGGAGCGCAGTGAATGTCAGAATCTGAAATGACCAGAACATCGTGCCGCCCTTCATCGAACATGTTGATGAGGTTGCTGACTTTCCGGTTCGGACCATGTTCCGCAGCATTGATGACAATGCTGACAGGGACATGCGGATGTTTCTGGTGAAGATCCTGAACGACGGACAGAGCCGTGTCAGCTTCGTCGTGAACGCCAAAAACAATCTGGAAGTCCGGATAGTCCTGCGTGAAGACACTCTCGAGTGCCTCCCGAAGAAGGGGTTCGTTGCCATGAAGAGGCTTGAGTACTGTAACAGCTGGCCAACGCCTGCCCGACATGCGGACGGCCTCGTCCTCTCGACGTTCCCGCGTGCGGAAACGTGCAAGAAGGGTAGCCCCCGTAAGGGCCTGAATATTTCCAGCTACAGATACGAGTGTACAGAAGCCAGCTGCAATGGAGAGAGGTAAAGGCACGGCGGTCTTTTATCTCCCCTTCACATCAGGAAGGAAGAGCTTCGTAGCCGCGCGGGACTCAATCATGCAGGAATTTGGTCGTTTTCCGGTCCAGCAGATCTGCAAGACCGCTTGCACCGCCCTGGGACAGAGCGCCGCCGAAATCGGCACGTTGTGCGGCAACCTGGCTAATATGGGCATCCAGAAGAATGTCTGTGATGCGCCAGCCTGAGGGGCCACTCGTCATGATGTAATCGATTGGCGTGCCACCATCAGAACCGCCGCCAATGGTCGTATCCACAATCTGGCCACCCGTTGGGTTAGGGCGGGTCTGCGGCAGGATAGTGAAGACGGCGTTACTTCCCGGTTTGAAAGAAGATGCATATCGCGCGATTGTGAACTGACGGAACGATCCAAGCAGACGGGTGCGATCAGCTGCGCTCAGATTATTATAGCGCACCCCCACAGAGCGACGCAGAATGGCCTCAAGATCAAACGCATGGTCAACGGCCGGCGCAATCACTGTGGCGCGTTGCTGTGCGGTCTTGCCCGTCGTCTGCGCAGTTTTCAGAGCATCATACAAACCCTGAATTGGCGCGGCTGGCGCGGATACAGAGCTTTCGCTGGCTGCTGGGGCGGTCTGGGCTTGCGCTGCTGCCACCGGGACGCCTGCGAAGAGGCTGGTCACAAGAAGGGACAGAGTCGCGTTCTGGGCAAATCGGGAATTCATGGTCATGCTTTCGTCCTCTGAGACGTTTTATGCAAGAGGTCATGCTCTTACTGCACGGTATCAACCGCCGGATGCGTAAATCGTTCTGTGGTCGAATGGCCACATCACTACATAGAATTGCAACCAACGACATTGAGGCCCACATGGCAATGAGGCTATAGCCAGTCAATCAAGAGTCCGATGCGCCTTCTCGGTGCCGGTTAACACAAACCGACATTGCCTAGGCCATACGGGCCTCATTCAGATGTTTAGGGCCCCGGCGCGCTGTCACGGCGCACACTGTCGGTGGCTAGAACCAGAGGATTATAATGGCCGTTCCTTTGATGCAGGCTGTCCGAGTCGGACGGTACGTTGTCAAGCAGCACCTCACGGGCCGCAAGCGATATCCGCTGGTCCTGATGCTCGAACCGCTGTTCCGCTGCAATCTGGCGTGTGCCGGTTGTGGTAAGATCGACTACCCGGCGCAGATCCTGAACCAGCGTATGAGCTTGCAGGAATGTCTGGATGCCGACACGGAAGCAGGCGCCCCCGTCATTGCCGTTGCAGGTGGTGAACCCCTTCTGCACAAGGAAATGCCTCAGATCATCAAGGGTCTGATTGCGCGGAAGAAGTACGTTTACCTCTGCACAAACGGCCTTCTTCTCGAGAAGAAGCTCGATGATTACGAGCCATCCCACTTCTTCTCCTGGGACGTGCATCTGGACGGCGACAAGCTGATGCATGACTCGTCGGTCTGTCAGGACGGCGTGTTCGAGAAGGCGACGGCAGCAATCCGGGCCGCCAAGGCACGTGGCTTCCGCGTTTCCATCAACTGCACAGTCTTCGATGGTGCGGTTCCTGAGCGTCTGGCTGCGTTCTTCGATGAAGTCATGGCGCTGGGCGTTGATGGCATCATGACCGCTCCGGGCTATGCTTACGAGCGCGCTCCGGATCAGGCACACTTCCTGAACCGCCAGAAGACCAAGCAGCTTTTCCGCGATGTTTTCCGTCTGGGTAAGGGCAAGAAGTGGCGTTTCACACAGTCGCCGCTGTTCCTGAACTTCCTGGCTGGTAACGAGAACTACCACTGCACGCCATGGGGCAAGCCGCTCCGCACCGTGTTTGGCTGGCAGCGCCCTTGTTATCTGCTGGGTGAAGGCTATGCCAAAACCTTCAAGGAGCTGATGGACGACACTGAGTGGGAGAAGTATGGTACAGGCGCATATGAGAAATGCGCTGACTGCATGGTTCACTCAGGCTACGAATCCACGGCTGTGATGGATGCCGTTCGTCGTCCCTGGCACATCGCCAAGGTCGCACTGTTCGGACCGGAAACTGAAAAGCCGATGGTTCCGGAAATCTCGCTCGCCAACCAGCGGCCTGCCGAATACGGCTATGAAGCGCAGGTGGAGCAGCAGATGGAAAAGATCACGACAGGTGGCAAGCCAGCTCGTGGTCCGCGTGTCCGTGTAAATGGCCGTCCGGCAGCCAATACTGTGACTGCGGCAGCTGACGCTGCTGATTGACACAGTCTTTTTCTGACTGGATTATGCAGAAAGACCGGCCTTCAAGGCCGGTTTTTTTGTGTTCTGTCATACAGAACTACGAGTGTGGCATGAATGTCATGGTGTCGAACGGCAGTCCTGACTATCATCAGGGTCTCATTACTCCGGCCGGACCATGTTGACCCCGATCTTTGTTATTTGCCTGCTTATTCTTCTGAACGCTGTTTTTGCCATGGGAGAGCTGGCACTTATTTCAGCCAAGCGCCCCCGGCTGGAAGTCCTTGCAAAGCAGGGTTTCCGCGGCGCGCCCGCAGCTCTGCGCCTGGCGGAAGACCCGCATGCGTTTCTTCCTACCGTTCAGATTGGCATGACGCTGGTTTCGATTCTGGAAGGTACGTTTGGCGGAAGCCAGATTGAAGCCAACATCCGGGAGTGGATAGCAACCGTTCCCGCTCTGCACCCCTTCGCGGGTGAGCTCTCGATTGTTCTGGTCGTGGCGATCATAACTTTTGCGATGCTGGTGTTTGGTGAACTGGTTCCCAAGCAGATTGCATTGCAACAGCCTGAGATCATCGCGTCTCGCCTGTCCTGGCTTCTGGTGGTCGTCGCTCGCGTCGCTCAGCCTGTCGTGTGGCTTCTGAGCGGCACGTCATCGCTTGTACTGCGCCTGCTTCGTGTCGGGCCTCTGACCCGTGCCGCTGTGACGGAGGAAGAACTCCGAGCTGTTCTCGCTGAAGGCGCGCGTGCTGGCGTTCTGGAAACGGACGAACAGGCCATGATCGAACGCCTGCTCCGCCTGGCTGACCGGCCCGTCCGAGCCATCATGACACCTCGCAACGAGCTGTTCTGGGTAGACCGTCACGCTGACCAGGAAACGCTCGTGCGTAAGCTCAGGCAGTCATCCTATGCGCGTATCGTAGTGTGTGAGGGGGACGTCGATCATCCGGTCGGTGTCATTCTTGCCAAAGACATCATGGACCGTCTGTTGCTGGGAATGCCGGTGTCCATTGAGGCAGCATTGCGCGAGCCCCCTGTCATTCCTGATAGTCTGAGCGCGCAGGACATGATTGAACGCCTGCGTGGTGTAAATATCGGCATAACTTTCGTTCTGGACGAATACGGCTCTTTCGAAGGCATCGTGACACCGTCTGACGTTTTCGAAGCCATTGTCGGTGAAGAAAAGACCGAAGCCAATTCCTTCGAACTCCAGGCTGCCGAAGGCGGGGATGAATATCTGTTTGATGGATTCATGCCTGCCGATGAGCTCCGCTCTCGCCTGGAGCTGCCGGAGCTGCCAGGGGGAGGCAGTTATCATACTCTGGGTGGGGTAATTCTGGCTTTGTTGCGGCGTGTTCCAGCTAGAGGCGATAAGGTCGCCTTTGAAGGCTGGCTGTTCGAAGTGCTGGAAATGGATCGCCGCCGCGTCTCGAAGGTTAAGGTTAGCAGGCAGGTTCTAGCGGAAGACTAATTCTGCTTCTGGTTAGGCACGGCTAATGAACAGTGCCTGCCGTTGTCCTTCCTCCTGGGCATACGTCCCTGTATGCCCATAGCCTTGGACCATTTCTGACGGTCGAAAAGTTGTCAGGAGTTCTATGACGCGCTTCTGCGAAGAAATTGCGTGCTGGAGTAACTCGCCGTTTCGCTTTCCTAGCGCGATCATCTCTTCCAGAAGACTACGATGCTCTGGAGACAATGGTGTACCTGCAAAAGCACACGCATCCTTTTCAGAGGCCGTTGCGATGGCTGTTTCCAGTTCTGTTGCTATGTCTTGTTTCTGTGGAATAAGCTTCAGGGCGTCAGAAAGTCGCGCTTCTGACAGGGCATCATTTTCAAGCGCCAGAATCGCAATAAGCTTTTTCATTGCTGAGATGATGGACGTGGTCATCATTTTTGTTCCTGCATGGCCAGCATCTGTCGATCAATGGCGTCTGTCATGCCCAAGCCGCCGTTGTTCTCCATCTGCTTCGCAATTTGCTCCACCAACATGGGACGGAATTGCTGCTCTCCCGCTCCTCCACTGAACATATTCTGACTGTCATCGCTGGACTGGAACATGGGTTGGAGCATCTGATTGATGGTCATGGATTCAAAATCCCGCGCTGCTTTGAGCGTTTTCGCAGCATCAAGTGCTTTGTCATGAAGGGCATAGCCCTGTGATAGCGGCTTTAGGTTTGAGGCAGTCATCAGCGCATCTCCAGTTCTGCCTGCAGGGCTCCATCCGCTTTGATGGCTTGCAGAATGCTGATCATGTCACGTGGGCCAACGCCGAGTGCGTTCAGGCCTGACACCAGTTCTCTTAAGGTCGTTCCACCTGGAAGAACGGCCAAATGACTATTCTTGCCCGTGTCAACTTTGACGTTGGTACGAGGGACAACAGCAGTCTGGCCGTTTGAAAACGGCCCAGGCTGAGAAACCTGTGGGGTTTCCGTGATCTGAACTGTCAGATTGCCCTGCGCAACCGCCACTGTGCTGATACGGACGTCAGCGCCCATGATGATTGTTCCGCTGGCTTCGTCCACGATAACCTTGGCTGGGTTGTCGGGCGTCACGAGCAGGTCTCCGATGCGAGACAGCGTGGGGACTGGGTCACGGGTACTGAGATCCAGCAGGACTGTTCGAGGATCCTCGACAACAGCGATGGGACCTATTGTGCGGTTGATAACGGCTGCCATTCGGCTGGCTGTCGTCAGATCAGGGTTCCGTAGGCTGAGATGCAGGTTTTTGCGGTGACTGAGATCGAACGGAACCTCACGCTCCACAACCGCACCATTTGCGATATGGCCACTGGTTGGAACGTTGCGGGTCACGGAAGCAGCAGCGCCACGGGCACTGAAGGCATTTGTCGCCAGGCTACCCTGCGCGACGGCGTAAACTTCGCCATCTGCTGCCATGAGAGGGGTAACGAGGAGTGTTCCCCCTGTGAGCGATGAGGAATCACCAGCGGCAGAGACGGTGACGTCAATCCGATTCCCGCCATGGGCAAACGCTGGCAGGTCTGCCGTGACCATGACCGCTGCGACGTCATGAGTCTGTAACTGTGTCTCCTGATCCCGAATGTTGACACCGAGCCGGTTGAGCATGGAAATCAGAGTCTCTCGGGTAAAAATGGAATTTGTCAGCCGGTCCCCTGTGCCGTTGAGACCGACCACGAGGCCATAGCCAATCAACTGGTTGGTTCTGACGCCTTCCATGTCCGTGATGTCCTTGATGCGGACGGTGGCAGCCAGCGTCAGAGACGGGATGCACAGGATAAAAGCGCAGAAAACAGCAGTTAGGCGCCGAAAAATTGGATGAGAGCTGAAGAGGACAGACATGAAAGTTCAGTGAAATCCTGACGGGTTAAACTGTAACAAAGACCCTTTGACACTCAGGATGACGCGGTATCGTAAAGAAACACCTAACACGGGCGCGGAATTCTGCGGTTGAAGGAGATATGGAATAAAGATCTACGGGGTTGGCGAAATGATCTGTGATGGCTATAAGCCGCGCGTTATCGCCCGCGGCTATCGATCGGACGTTGGCGGATTAGCTGGGATTGGATGCGCATGATTACGCTACCGCCGGATTATACCCCTTCCGACGAAGAAGAATTCATGAACCCCCTCCAGGTGGAGTACTTCAGGCAGAAGCTTCTGCGCTGGCGTGCGGACCTGCTGAAAGAGGCTGACGGCACACTCGCCAGTCTCTCAGAAGGCGGGATTCATGAATCTGACATTACAGACCGTGCAAGCGTCGAAACGGATCGTGCTTTCGAGCTAAGAACCCGTGACCGTGCGCGTAAGCTTATTGCCAAGATCAATATGGCTCTGCTGCGGATCGAAGACGGAAGCTACGGTTTCTGTGAGGAAACCGGCGAGCCTATCGGTCTGAAGCGCCTGGAAGCACGTCCGATTGCTACGCTTTCCATCGACGCTCAGGAACGTCACGAGCGCATGGAAAAGGTACATCGCGACGATTAAGGGGGTTGCACTTGGCGCGCTGAAGAGATACGAAGCGCGCCAAGGCACCGGTACTGCTGCTGTAGCTCAGTGGTAGAGCACTCCCTTGGTAAGGGAGAGGTCGACAGTT
>NZ_JBDOBO010000057.1:0-14215 GCF_047723935.1 Gluconobacter sp. | reverse complement strand
GATGACTGTCTTCCTCGTCGCCAATCGGCGTTTCAAGGGAGATCGGCTCCTTGGCAATCTTCAGGACCTTCCGGACCTTCTCCAGCGGCATACCCAGCTTCTCAGCCAGCTCTTCCGGAGCAGGCTCGCGCCCGATCTCATGCAGCATCTGACGGGACGTCCGCACCAGCTTGTTGATCGTTTCGATCATATGCACCGGAATACGGATCGTCTTGGCCTGATCGGCGATAGAACGCGTGATCGCCTGACGGATCCACCAGGTGGCATAGGTCGAGAACTTGTAACCGCGACGGTACTCGAACTTGTCCACAGCCTTCATCAGACCGATGTTGCCTTCCTGAATCAGATCCAGGAACTGCAGACCACGGTTCGTGTACTTCTTGGCAATCGAGATCACGAGACGAAGGTTGGCCTCGATCATTTCCTTCTTGGCACGCGTGGAGTCACGCTCACCACGGGAAATGGTCGCATACACACGACGGAACTCCCCAACCGGCAGGCCAGTCTCGTGAGAAAGCGCCGCAAGATCAGCACGCATGGACCGGATCTGGTCCAGGTGCTTGGTCGTCAGCGTCTTCCAACCCTTACCGGGCAGAGTGCAAATAAAATCAACCCAGGTCGGGTCCATCTCGCGGTTACGATACTTCAGCAGGAAGTCATCACGCGAAATCTTGCAGCCCTCAGCCAGACGCAGCAAGCGGCCTTCGAGGTTGTTCAGACGCTGAACATGCATCTTGATCTGGGCAACAAGCTCTTCAATCCGGTTGTTATGCAGGTGAACCTGCTCCACCAGACTGACCAGTTCATGGCGCAGTTCTTCGTAGATATTCTCAGACTTGTCCGAGCTTTCCTCACCGGCCGTCAGAGCCTCCAGACGCTTGACCTGAAGCTGACGCAGCTTGTGATACAGCGGCTCAATGGCTTCGAAACGAGCCAGGATTTCTGGCTTCAGCTTCTCTTCCAGAGCAGACAGGGACAGGCCACTGCCTTCCTGCTGATCACCGTCGCCTTCTTCGGCATCGTCGTCCGTGGCGTCTTCGTCAGCCGCAGCTTCCTCGCCTTCCTCGCCCTCTTCGCCTTCAGGACCCGGACCGACAGCCTGACTGGCTTCCAGATCCACGATGTCACGGAGCAGCATTTCGCCGTCCTTGAGGCGTTCATGCCAGGAAATGATCGCGCGGATCGTCAGCGGGCTTTCGCAAAGCCCGCCAATCATCTCGTCACGACCCGCTTCAATGCGCTTGGCGATCGCGATTTCGCCTTCGCGGGACAGGAGCTCTACAGACCCCATCTCACGCAGATACATCCGAACCGGATCATCCGTGCGGCTGGCAGCCTCGGCATCAATATTGCCGCCCTGAGGCTCGTCTGATTCCTCAGCTTCTTCCTTGGCTTCTTCCTGAGCCGGCTCAGCTTCGTCCTGTTCTTCGTTTTCCAGAACCTGAATGCCCATCTCTGACAGAGCTGCCATGACGTCTTCGATCTGCTCGGAGGACATCTGGTCCTGCGGCAGAACGGCGTTCAGCTCGTCAAAGGTAATATGGCCACGCTCACGCCCTTTGGCGATCAGCCGCTTCACGGCAGCGGATTGCGTATCAAGAAGAGTGGCATCCCCCTCCTGTTCCTGCGCGTTCCGATCCGTACCAGAGGCTGTTTTCGTCGCCATGCGTCTCTCCCTCAACTCCACCGAAAGCAAGCAATTCGGCAGCGTGCAGGTGGTCGATCCTGAGCCGTAAGTCAAGGTTTAGACGAAAAAGAAAGCAACTTCAGGGCAATAAAAAACGTTAGCCCCGGCCTTTTTCACCCTTCTTCTTCAACATCCTCACCTCGTCGCAGCGCTTCCAGAACCCTCATCCGCGCCAGCAGGCTTTCCGGAAAAGATGAGTCTCCGCCCCCTCCACCGGAATAGACCTGCATGATGGTTGCCTGAATGTCATTGGCCACTTCGCGCTCGAAATTGCGAAAATTTACAAGCCCGTAAAAGTGCCACCAGCTCTCCACAACATCGATCTTGAGAACTTCATCCCTGTCTTTTCCAAGCCCCACTTCCCGAGGCATCGGACTTTCTGTCACGGCCCCCACAATATCCGTCAGCCCATGAGCCTCGATCCAGCGATGGCAGTTCTCTTCCGTCAGATCCTCGTCCTGACAACTCCAGTCCAAAAGGGCGGAGCGAATCCGATCCAGATCCACTGGGAGAGCCAGACTGCTATAGGCCTGCTCAACCTCCGGAAGAATATCCGGATAGCGCAGCAGCATCGCAGTCAGAATGTTGAGACGCTCCACACTCCCCTGCTCGATATGCCGCATCTCGCCAGGGGCCTGCGTTGAAAGAGGAAGCGGTGCCCCTTTCTTCTGGAACGGCTTTTTGCTTCCACCACCGCGCCTGAATCGCGCGAAAAACATATCCAGAAACGTACTGCGATACTCAGACGCGAGTGCCCGATCCGGGATCAGCTTTGACAGAGCAACAAGCTTCTCACGCAACGCCGCCCGCTGATCGGGACCGGGATCAACCATCCCCCCTGTCATCAACCCGAACAATTCAGTCGCCAGAGACGTCGCCCCAGACAGGGCTTCCTTCATGGCCGCAACGCCGCGTGTACGGATCAGACTGTCCGGATCATCTTTAGGGTCGAGGCGGCAGAACCTGAGCGTTCGTTCGGGAGACAGCAGCGGAAGCGCGACTTCACAGACCCGCAAAGCGGCGCGGGCTCCTGCCGCATCACCATCCAGACACAGGATCGGAGAGGGCGTCATGCGCCACAGCAGATCCAGCTGCTCTTCGCCCAGCGCAGTCCCCAACGGCGCCACAGCACCGCCAAAGCCTGCCTGGTCCAGAGCAATGACATCCATATACCCTTCAACCACAACAAGCTCAGCGCCCTTGTGGACAGCCTCACGTGCCAGATCGAGGTTGTAGAGTGTGCGCCGCTTGGAGAAGAGCGCCGTTTCCGGACCATTGAGATATTTTGGCTGCCCATCCCCCAGGGTACGCGCACCAAAAGAAATCAGCTTGCCGCGGCGATCCCGGATCGGAAACGTCACGCGATTGAAAAACAGTTCCCCTTTGGGCTGTCCCCGATCATCCACGCGCAAAATGCCCGCCTGAACGAGCATTTCAGGCGTCACATCATGAGCACGTAATTCTTCAACCAGATGCCGCCCATCGCCGGACCACCCCAAACCAAACCGTTCGATAGTCGCGTCACTCAGTCCACGCCCACGCAGATAAACGAGCCCTTCCCGTCCTTCCGGAAGGAAGAGTCGACGCCGGTAACTGGCCTGAACGAGGGACAGAACATCGCCGAGAGATTTGACCTCCCGCGCACGCGCCTCACTCCGTGGGTCCTGCTTCGGAACTTCAAGGCCTGCTTCAGCAGCTAATTGCTCGACAGCCTCAGGAAAACTCCGGCCGTCGCTCTGCATGACAAAGGAGATCGCATCGCCATGTGCGCCACAGCCAAAGCAATGAAAATGATCATCATAAACGTAAAAAGACGGCGTCTTTTCCCCATGGAAAGGGCAGCACGTTTTCCAGTTCCGGCCAGAACGAACCAGCTTGTTACGCCGTCCGATCAGGGAGGCCAGCGGCGTCCGATTGCGGAGTTCGTCCAGAAAGGCAGCGTCGAATGCCATCGGGCAGCAAGAGCCTTTCGATCAGGTCTGTCAGGAGAGAAGGCTCTTACAATCCTGGGAAGGGAAAATCTACTCTTCCCCAAATCTCCCTGCGTTAAAGAAAACCTGAATAGTGAATGCCAGTTTCCGAAACAATCGTAGCCGTTTTCCTGATCTGGAAACGATTACAATATGAAAGACAGAAGAAATTTTTTTCTTTTGACACCTATCAAGGGAAAAGGCGCAAATATAGCGTCAATATGGCAGTCGAATGAGGCACAGGCCCCTGCATCCCTTTAGTGGGATGGATGAGTCGCGCCTTCACAAAAGATTAAAGACGCAGGATCTCAACCTATGACCGTAAAAATCACGGTACTAAAAGAACAGGACGAAGGCGGTGAACGCCGCGTCGCCCTGATCCCGCAGGTTGTCGAGCGCCTCAGCAGCCTCGGCGTCTCTTTCGCGATGGAAAACGGGGCCGGTGCCGCCTCTTCCTACCCGGATGAAACCTATAAAGACGTAACCCTTTCAACAGACCGGAAGGCTCTCCTCGGCGATGCGGATATTGTCCTCGCCGTTCAGCCTCCCACCATTGAAACCGTTCAGGCCATGAAGCCCGGCGCCGTTCTGGTGTCCTTCATTTACGGCCGAAACCACCCTGATCTGGTCAAGGCCCTTCGGGACCAGAAAGTCACCTGCTTCGCCATGGAGCTGGTTCCCCGCATTTCCCGCGCACAGGCCATGGACGCCCTGTCCAGTCAGGCCACCCTCGCAGGCTATTACGCCGTTCTGCTCGGGTCCGTGCATATGACCAAGATCCTTCCCATGATGACCACGGCCGTCGGCTCCCTGCGGGCCGCGCAGGTTCTGGTCATGGGCTTGGGCGTTGCGGGTCTACAGGCTCTCGCTACCGCCAAGCGTCTTGGTGCCGTCACGGAAGGTTATGACGTCCGCCCGGAAACACGCGAAGAAGCGCAGTCTCTCGGCGCCAAATTCGTCGATACCGGGGTGGATGCCACCGGCAAGGGCGGTTATGCCCGCGAACTGACGGACGAAGAAAAGCAGACGGTCCGCAAGGCCATCAGCGATCACATCGCCCGCGCCGACCTGATCGTCACCACAGCCGCCGTCCCCGGCAAGAAGGCTCCGCGCCTGATTGATGCCGAGCAGATCAAGGCCATGAAGCCCGGCTCCGTCATCATCGACCTCGGTGCAGAAGGTGGTGGCAACTGTGAAGGCACACAGGCTGGCCAGACGGTGCAGGTTGGCCCGACTACAATCGTTGGTCCGATCAATGTTCCGTCCATGCTCGCCCTTCAGGCCAGTGAACTTTACTCCAAAAACATCATGCATCTGCTCCAGCAGATCCTGACCAAGGATGGTCAGATCCAGCTGGATTTCACGGATGAAGTCATTTCCGGCACCGCCCTGACTCATGATGGCTACATCACGAACGAAGGCATCCGCACGGCCGTCGATCCGAATTCCCCGGCGCCGCCCACACCGCAACCCCCTGCTCCGGCTGCCGCCCCCGCCGCACCGGCACAGGCTTCAGGACAGGAGGCCGCACGATGATCACCGCAATGACCTTCATCATCGCGCTTTACATCTTCATGCTCGCCGCCTTCACGGGCTACGAAGTCATCAGCCGTGTGCCATCCATTCTGCACACGCCGCTGATGTCCGGCTCGAACTTCGTACACGGCATCGTGGTCGTGGGTGCGCTGACGGCCCTGTTCAACGCTTCTTCCGTGCTCGAACAGGTTGTCGGCTTCCTCGGCGTCATGATGGGTGCTGGTAACGTTGTGGGCGGTTACGTCGTGACTGACCGTATGCTGGCCATGTTCAAGCCCAGTGACAAAGCGGCTCCGCAGAAGGGAGCGCAGAAATGATCCTCCTCGAATATATCGTCGCCATCAGCGCCCTTATCGCCTCTGGCCTTCTGGTCTATGGCCTCAAACGCATGTCCTCTCCCGTCACGGCCGTTTCCGGCATTGTGACGGCAGGTTGGGGTATGCTGTTCGTTACTGCTGCCAGCTTCCTCGGCATTTTCAGCGTTTCTGAAGCCGCAAAGCCGCATCTGGTCGTCAACGTCATTCTGGCCATTCTCGCCCTTGTCATCGGCGGTGGCTGGGCTGGCTGGAAAGGCCGCAGCGTTGCCATGACGGCGATGCCGCAGATGGTCGCGCTCTTCAACGGCATGGGTGGCGGTGCTGCCGCGGCTGTGTCCGTCATTGCCCTGACCGGCCCGAAAGAAACAGGCATCGTTCCGCTTCTCGTCACCGTCGCTGGTGGCCTGATCGGCAGCATGTCCCTGTCGGGTTCCATCATTGCCTGGGCCAAGCTCGATGGCCGCATGAACAAGCCGATCCGTTTCGGCGGGCAGCGTATCGTCAATGCAGCCGTCTTCATGCTGACCGTCCTGCTCGGCATCATGGCAGCCTTCCTGTACCATCAGGATGGTGGCGGTATTGCCACGCTGCTGTTCTTCATCGGCGCCCTGCTGGCTGGCATCTGCATGACGATCCCCATCGGCGGTGCTGACATGCCGGTCGTGATCTCGTTGTACAATGCCTTCACCGGTCTGGCTGTCGGTCTCGAAGGCTATGTCATGGCCGATCCGGCTCTGATGATTGCCGGTATGGTCGTGGGTTCCGCCGGTACGCTGCTGACGGTCATGATGGCCAAGGGCATGAACCGGTCGATTGCCAACGTGCTGTTCAGCAACTTCGGTGAAGCGTCTGCCTCCACGGCAACCGGCCCCGAAAAGGAAGCCAAGTCCGTCGCTCCAAGCGATGCTGCCACGACGATGCGCTATGCTTCGTCTGTCATCATCGTGCCGGGTTATGGTCTGGCCGTCGCTCAGGCTCAGGGCAAGCTGTACGACTTCGTCAAGCAGCTTCAGGCCGCAGGCGTGGACGTCAAGTTCGCCATCCATCCGGTCGCCGGCCGTATGCCTGGTCATATGAACGTGCTGCTCGCCGAAGCCGGCGTCCCGTACGACATGATCTATGACATGGAAGACATCAACGACAGCTTTGCTGACACGGATGTCGCCCTCATCATCGGCGCCAACGACGTGGTGAACCCATCCGCCCGGACGGACAAATCCTCCCCGATCTACGGCATGCCGATCCTGAATGCGGATCAGGCCCGTCAGGTCTTCGTCATCAAGCGTGGCATGGGCATGGGTTACTCCGCGGTTCAGAACCCGCTCTTCTTCCAGGACAACTGCGCCATGGTCTTCGGCGATGCGCAGGCCGTCCTCAGCAAGATGGTCGAAGCCGTGAAGGCTCTCGGCGCATCGTAAACCAGTTCTCAAGGAGACACTCACATGGCTGATACAATGCTGGCCGCCGTCGTCCGCGAGTTCGGGAAGCCTCTCTCAGTCGAGAGGCTTCCCATCCCCGAGATCCGGCCCAACCAGATCCTCGTGAAAGTCGATACCTGCGGCGTCTGCCACACTGACCTGCATGCCGCAGAGGGTGACTGGCCCGCAAAGCCGAACCCACCGTTCATCCCGGGCCATGAAGGCATCGGCCATATCGTGGCCGTTGGCAGTCAGGTCAGCCACGCCAAGATCGGCGACGTGGTCGGTGTACCCTGGCTCTACTCGGCCTGCGGACACTGCGAACATTGCCTCGGTGGCTGGGAAACGCTGTGTAAGGATCAGGACGACACTGGCTACACGGTCAATGGCTGCTTCGCCGAATATGTCGTCGCAGATCCGAACTATGTCGCACATCTGCCCAGCAACATCGATGCCCTACAAGCCGCACCCGTGCTTTGCGCAGGTCTGACGGTCTACAAGGGCCTGAAAATGACCGAGGCCCGCCCCGGTCAGTGGATGGCCATTTCGGGCGTCGGCGGCCTCGGTCAGATGGCCGTTCAATACGCGGTCGCCATGGGCATGAATGTCGTGGCTGTCGATATTGACGACGACAAGCTCGCCACAGCTACAAAGCTTGGCGCGGCTCTGACCGTCAATGCCAAGGATAAGGACCCGGCAGCCTTTATCCAGCAGGAAGTTGGCGGTGCGCACGGTGCACTGGTTACGGCTGTGGGCCGCACGGCCTTCTCGCAGGCCATGGGTTATGCCCGTCGTGGCGGCACGATTGTTCTGAACGGGCTGCCACCCGGAGACTTCCCGGTGTCGATCTTCGATATGGTCATGAATGGCACGACCATTCGTGGCTCCATCGTCGGCACACGGCTGGACATGATCGAAGCCATGGATTTCTTCGCCCGTGGCAAAGTGAAATCCGTCGTCACCGCAGACAAGATCGAGAACATCAACACGATCTTCGACAATCTCAAAAACGGCCGCCTTCAGGGCCG
Source organism: Gluconobacter sp. (assembly GCF_047723935.1). Classification (NCBI taxonomy): domain Bacteria; kingdom Pseudomonadati; phylum Pseudomonadota; class Alphaproteobacteria; order Acetobacterales; family Acetobacteraceae; genus Gluconobacter; species Gluconobacter sp. The sequence goes on along the minus strand of NZ_JBDOBO010000057.1, from coordinate 6,259 downwards.
TACGGTTTTGGACTTCCGGTCCTGAGACAAGACACCTGAGACTTTAGAAAGCACACGCCATGTTTGCCATGCAGCTCCGCCAACACCACCAGCCTCTGGAATGGGTGGAGCTGCCAGACCCCGAACCCGGACCGGACGAAATCCGCATCCGCATCGGGGCCTGCGGCGTCTGCCGCACAGACCTGCATGTCGTGGACGGCGAACTCGCCAATCCCACCCTTCCCATCATTCCCGGACATGAAATTGTTGGCCGGATCGACAAGCTCGGAAGCAACGTTAAAAGCCTGAGCGTCGGGGAACGGGTCGGCATTCCCTGGCTCGGCCATACCTGTGGGCATTGCTATTACTGCACGCACGGGATGGAAAATCTCTGCGATCACCCCCTTTTCACAGGCTTCACCCGCAATGGCGGCTACGCGACCATGACGGTTGCTGATGCGCGATATGCCTTTCCCATGGGTGACAAAGGGGAAGACAAAGACCTCGCCCCACTGCTCTGCGCTGGCCTGATCGGCTGGCGTTGTCTCAGCAAAGCTGGCGACGGCAAAAAGATCGGCCTGTATGGCTTCGGAGCCGCCGCTCACATCATCATTCAGGTGCTGCGCTGGCAGGGCCGCGAGGTTTATGCCTTCACGTCTCCCGGAGACACAGAGAAGCAGGCCTTCGCTCGTTCCCTTGGTGCCATATGGGCAGGCGGCTCAGACGAACTTCCCCCAGAACCGCTTGACGCCGTCATCCTGTTTGCCCCTGTCGGCGCGCTGGTTCCCGCCGGACTGAAAGCCGTCCGCAAGGGTGGAAAGGTCGTGTGTGGCGGCATCCACATGAGCCCGATCCCGTCCTTTTCCTACGATACACTCTGGGAAGAACGCGAAATCGTCTCCGTTGCCAATCTAACCCGGCAGGACGGGTTAGATTTTCTGAAACTGGCTCCGGAGATCGGCATCAAGGTCACGAACACACCCTATGCTCTACGAGATGCCAACAGAGCGTTGGATGACCTGCGTCACGGTCGCTTTGAAGGTGCCGCTGTTCTCATTCCATAAGCGGACATCACCGCTCTGCCCTCGCTCTTAACAGTCCCATCGCCTAAGAAAGACATACTATGTCACAATAAGGCGACAGGCACTTCATGCGTAAGACAGCTCTTCTCCTGATCGTCTTTCAATTCTGCGGGCATGCTCAAGCTGCACCCTGGCAGAACTGCCTTCAGGGAGCGGTCTCCGTTCCACTAGAGCACTATAATGCGCCACCCTCCATGCTGGGTAGTATAGACGGATTACCTGCCCGCTTTTTCCTTGCCCCGCAGGCAAGTGATACTTTTATTTTTGCCAATCACAATGTCACGTTTTTGGGCTCAGCTCCTGAAGATGCGGCATCAGAGACAGGCGAAGCGACAGTATTTTTAAAAACGCTCTCAACCGTAAATATTGGTGCCCTCATACTCAAAAGTTATACTGCTTATGTGGTGGATTATTCAGTACCCAACACTATTATTCCACCACTCCAGGTCGAACTGGGAGAGCACTTTCTCTCCCATATTTCCACCCTGATTGACCGCTCCTCTCGCAACGTCACGTTCTTTCGATACGACGATGAGAAATGTCCATCGATCGGAGATTTGCTCCCGTCGCCGACAACCAAACTGCACCTCTATCAAGACGGTTATCCACTCTCGAACACGGTTCTTGTTGAACTCAACGGCCATCCAGTTCGGATGAAAATCAACCTAAGCTCCAACCGAACCCTGATCCAGAAAGATACAGCCAGAGCAATAGGCATTGCTTCCGAGCCAGATAAAGATGATCCGGTCCGCATCAATGCGGGCAATACAGTTGGTGGCTACCTTCATACGTTCGATACACTGAAAATCGGTTCGTTTCTGCTGCCTCACCCGAAGATCGTTATCGCTTCCACCATTGCCTATGACGAGTTGGGCGCTGACGCTCTGAACCATTTCCATATCCTTCTGGACCCACTTCACGCGACCATCTGGCTCTCTCCCGCGTCAGACCCTTCTCTAACCAAAGAACCGCCATTGCCATGGACGCCACTCCATATCCGCAAGTATCAGGCAGCCGTTCATGACAAGGTCACCGCACCGAAAGATCCCGCTCATTCCGGGAATGATATGTTGAAGACAGCCGGGCCAGATCGATAATACTATTCCGAATCAGAAACGTATTCATCTGACCATAAAGGCTCGGCCGCCATGAGACGACTGTCCAAAACACTTCGAACCGCCGTGCTCGCATCCACGCTCGGCGCAGCATGCATCCCCAGTCACGGCCAGGCACAAACTCTCCCGCCCCTGCAAAGTGTCTCCGTTTACGGTCAGCAGATCCGTTTCCTGGAAGCTGGTACAGGTCCGGACCTTGTGCTGGTCCATGGCCTCGGAAGCAGCGCCACAATGGACTGGGGCAAAGTCATCCCTGAACTGTCCCGGCATTATCATGTAATCGCCATGGATCAGCTCGGCTTTGGGGCTTCGGAAAAGCCGCTGATCGCCTACGGAATTCAGACATGGGTGGACATGCTGGATGGCTTCCTGAAAACACGCCACATCACGCACTTCACGCTTGCCGGAGAATCCCTTGGCGGCTGGATTGCGGGACTTTACACAATCGAGGCGGCACAGAATTCCTCCATGGCCATGCCCCTACGGCTTGTCCTGAGCGATGCCGCTGGCCACAAGTCCCTCGTCGAGCACGGCCTTCCCCTGTTCGGGCCAGTCTCATTTTCTGGCATTCGCACGGGGCTAGGATGGCTGTTTTACAATAAAGCCCTCATTACAGAGGAACTGGTTCAGGCAACATTCCGAACCCGACTGGCCGAAGGTGCGCAATACACGCAGGAGAGCTTCGCCAGAAACGCCAATGCGCCGGACACCTTTCTCGATGACAGCATGAAGGCCATTCATATTCCCACGCTCGTGATCTGGGGACAGAATGACCAAGTCATTCCACTGGCCGACGGCCACGATTTTGCTGCAAAAATTCCCGGAGCGCATCTGACGGTCATTCCACAATCAGGGCATGCTCCCAGCATTGAGCGACCCGAGGCTTTTCTTAAAGCCGTGGAGCCGTTCCTAGCGGCGAAGTAGTATTCGCCATCAGGCCAGAGGGGCTGGAATCCCGTCCCTCTTGTCCTGCGCCTCAACATACATCCGCAATACAGCGGGGTATCGCGTGCGGGTTATTTTCTCCAGCATCGAAACCCCTCGCTCCACGTCTCCCGAGGAGATCGCGTCATCCCAGTCCAGAGACAGCAGAACGATAATACTCTCGGGGCCTCGGGTCTCCGTCACAACCTCATTGATCCCGACAACACCGGGCAATTTCCGCGCTTCCGCACGCACAAAAGCATCAATTTCCGGATTGCTCTCACCCACAAGAAGCGAGCGCGTCTCATTGGTCAGCAATGCTGCCACCACAACCAGCACGACACCAATCAGCAGCGATGCAATTCCATCCAGAACGTGCAGACCTGTCACAACGGAAAGCACGGTGAACACCAGTGCAATCACCAGACTGACCAGCGCAGCCCCATCCTCAAACAGTACGACAAACAGACCGGGATCGGCACTCCGGCGAATCATTCTCCACAATGAAACCCCTTCGCTGCGTGGCACGGATTTCACCGCAGCAATGAACCCATACCCTTCCATGCTGCCGGAAATCGCGAGAATGGCTACGTTCATCCACCACCCCGGAAAGACATGCCCCAAAAGGTGCACCGGCTGCATTTCCGCCGGATGCATGACCTTCTCCCAACCTTCATAGAGAGACGCGACGCCCCCCCCCACAAACAGCGCGCCAGCCACAACCATCGTCCAGAAATACAGTTCACGATGGTAGCCCAGCGGATGCTCCTTCGTTGCCGGAGCCGCTGACCGCTTCATGCCCACCAACAACAGGATCTGGTTTCCGCAGTCCACAAAGGAATGAACCGTCTCTGCCAACATCGCAGCGGAGCCGGTTAGAAGGGCGGCCATCCCTTTCACGCAGGCAATGCCGAAATTGACACCCAGCGCGATGAAAACGACTTTTGTTGAACCACCAGCAGACATGAAGCGCTCATTTCCGTAAGCAAAGGCCAGATTGGGGACCTCAGATAACCTAAGTCAAACTTCTCGAACTTTCAGGGGTTCATGACCCCAACATAAAAAAGGCCGCCCACAAGGGACGGCCTTCTTCAAACGACGATGGCTAGCCCGCTTCAGGCAGACAGACGTGCCTTCACAAGTGCACTGGCCTTGGCCGGATCCAGATCGGCACCAAAACGCTCTTTCAGCGCCGCCATAACCTTGCCCATGTCCTTCATGCTTTCCGCACCTACAGCAGTCGCGGCTTCATCGATAGCAGACTTCAGAGTTGCCTCATCGAGTTCTGGCGGCAGGTAGGCTTTGATCGTCGCGATCTCACCCTCTTCCTTTTCCGCCAGTTCCGGACGGCCACCTTCACGATACATCGTTGCGGATTCAGTACGGGACTTGATCATGGAGCGCAGAGCAGAAATAATCTCTGCTTCCGTCACTTCCCCTGTCTTGGCGCGAGCAGCAACTTCAAGATCCTTCAGCTTCGCCGTGATGCCACGGATCTGCGCCACCTTCTCAGACTGACCAGCCTTCATTGCTGTTTTGAGGTCATCCATGATCTGCGTGCGAAGCGACATGCGTCTTCTCCTGTTTGCGCGGGGCCTGAAAAGCCCCTGTTCAGTCAATGGCGGCAAAATCGCATAAAAGCCTCCCCCCAACAATGGAAAGCACAGCTCTTTCCAGCATCGTCACAAGGTGTAGGGAAGTTTTTTCCCATACTGCCCCACAGACACAAAAACTCATTGGGAAAAAACTTCCCATTCCCGGTTCGATCGCTTATCAGACGGGAAAGTGAACGCGGAGCCAGGAACGGGCGGCCATGGACATCGACAGAATCATTGAAAAAGCTGGCGGCGCGGAAGAAATCGCCGCGCTGGCTGGTGTCGGCCTTGAAGCCGTACGAAAGTGGCGTCAGTCGCGAACCGTGCCGACCAAGCACTGGCCCGCCCTACTGCGCGTTCCCGGAATCGAACTCCAGGACCTAACTTCTGCTGAAACCCCGCAAGAAAGAGAGACGGACGTGTCCAATTCCTGCCCTGCCGGCGCCAATGCCGCCCTTGTCCTTGCAGATGGCACGGTCCTGTGGGGCCGAGGCTTCGGCGCCCATACCGATGGCGCCGTCGGTGAACTCTGCTTCTCCACCGGCATGACCGGCTATCAGGAAACCCTGACAGACCCGTCTTTCGCCGGACAGATCGTCACCTTCACGTTCCCGCATATTGGCAATGTCGGCACGAACACGGACGACAATGAAGCGCCAAAAATGGCTGCTCTTGGCGCCGTCGTGAAGGAAGACATCACCGCTCCGGCAAGCTGGCGCTCCACAGAATCCCTCGACGGATGGCTGAAGCAGCACGGCCGCGCTGGCATCAGCGGCGTCGACACCCGTGCAGTTACACGCTCCCTGCGTGACAATGGCCCACAGACCGCCATCCTTGCCTTCCCGGCGAATGGTCGGATCGACACGGACAGCCTATTGAACCGCGCGCGTCAGTGGCCCGGCCTCGAAGGGATGGATCTTGCCAAAGAGGTCACGCAGCCAAAGCGCGTCTGGACGGAAGGCGTGTGGGAAAGCACCCGCCCCGCTCGGACCGAGAACCGCCGCCGCGTGGTCGCCATGGACTACGGCGCGAAAGACAACATCCTGCGCTGCCTCGTGACCGCTGGTTGTGACGTCACGGTTCTGCCCGCGACCGCTACGGCTGAGGAAATTCTAGAACTGAAGCCCGAAGGTGTGTTCCTGTCCAACGGCCCGGGCGATCCGGCAGCGACCGGCACCTATGCCGTCCCGGCCATCAAGAGCGTTCTGGACGCCAACGTGCCAGTTTTCGGCATCTGCCTTGGGCACCAGCTTCTCGCACAGGCCCTCGGCGGAAAGACTTACAAGCTGGATCGTGGCCATCGCGGCGCCAACCAGCCGGTCAAGGACATCGAAAGTGGCCGCGTGGAAATCACCAGCCAGAACCATGGCTTCGCCGTGGACGAGAAGTCCCTGCCTGCTGACGTGAAGGTGACGCATGTGAGCCTGTTCGATGGCTCCAACGAAGGCATCGCCTCCACCACGAAGGACGCCTTCTCCGTTCAGTACCATCCAGAGGCCAGCCCTGGCCCATCTGACAGTTTCTATCTTTTCGAGCGTTTCGTCGCGGTCATGGACCGTCGCGC
>NZ_JBDOBO010000056.1:0-14286 GCF_047723935.1 Gluconobacter sp. | reverse complement strand
GGCCTTTCTACGGTTTCTGGCAGGCGATGCTACGATGGAAGTCCCGAGCCCAAGTTTTGCGCTGGTTCAGCCTTACGACACCTCCGCCGGGCCGGTTTTTCACTATGATCTATGGCGGCTGGATGGGCCAGATGCGCTGTATGAACTGGCCTGGGATGAAGCCTGTGAAGGCATCATGCTGGTGGAATGGCCAGAGCGCGCCGAAGATCTCCTCCCTGCCAATGCACTGCATCTGATGCTCACCTCGGGTGCGACAGAAGACGAACGTCTTGCAGATCTGACCGGCTGGCCGGACGAGCGCTTGAGCGGGATTGCGCTATGACCGTGGTGACGATTGCCGGTACCGAACCGTTTCTGGATCGGGTCGCTCATGAATGGCTGAAACAGGACCCCGCTGCCGGAACGGACGGTCCGGGCCTGCTGCTCGTGCCGAGCCGTCGTGCCGGTCGTGCGTTGATGGAAGCATTTCTACGCGTGCTGGATGGCAAGGCATCCCTTCTACCCCGCATCGTTGCGATCAATGATGTGGATGAGGAGGCGCTTGCCTCCATAGGGATTGATGTCTCTTTGCCTCCGGCGGTCGAGCCGCAGAGGCGGTTGGCTGTTCTATCCATGCTGATCCTGCAAACGCCCATCGTCAGTGTCGGGGTGGACAAGACCAAGGGTATCGACCGGGCATGGCCTCTCGCCAAGGCGCTGGCGGATCTGATGGATGAGGCCGAGCGCAGTGGTGTTGATCTGGCGGAAAGCCTGCCGGATGCTGTGGAGGAACGCTTTTCAGAACACTGGCAGCAGACGCTGAAATTTCTGGAAATCGTCACGACGATCTGGCCGAAATGGCTGGAAGAAGAAGGTCTGTCGAACCCCGTTTCCCGTCAGGTCGCGCGTCTGAAAGCGCAGGCGGCGGCGTGGCAGCATGTTCCGCCCCACACGCCTGTCTGGGCGGTCGGGTTCGCAGATGGGTCCGCAGCGGTTTCAGATGTGCTGGCGGCGGTGGCGACGTTACCAGCCGGACTGGTGATTCTGCCGGGGGTTGATCTGGACCTGCCTCAGGCAATGTGGGACGCGCTTCCTGCGTCACACCCACAGGCAGGTCTCAAGGAAATTCTTGCGGATCTGGGTCTGACACGCGACAATCTGACGGATTGGGACGGCGGCAGGGACCGGGCCAGAGAGCGCTTGATGCGTGGCGTCATGCTGCCGGAACAGGGGATTACGGCTTGGGGGCGGGATCTGAACCCGCGTAATATTTCTGGCCTGTCTCTGCTGCCTGCACAGGATCAGCAGCAGGAAGCGCAGTCCATCGCGCTGATCCTTCGGAATGTGGTGTCCGTCCCCGGCCAGACCTGTGCGCTTGTGACGCCAGATCGTAGCCTTGCCCAGCGCGTCGGGACCGAGCTTCTGCGGTTCGGGATTTATGCTGATGACAGTGCCGGTGAGCCTCTGGCGCAGACGCCAGCCGCCGTGTTCCTGCGCCTAGTCGCCACGGCAGCCGAGGCCCAGCTTTCTCCGGTGGCTCTGCTTTCTGCTCTGAAGCACCCTTTAGCGTCTCTTGGTCGGACACCCGGTAACTGTCACGCCTCGGCCCGTCGGCTGGAGCGTCTGTTGCTGCGTGGACCCGCTCCTGCACCCGGTATCGCAGGTCTTAAAGCGGCGCTTGAGACGTATATCCAGAACCAGCGTGATCCGGACAATGGGGCAAGCGCGGATGCTCCTGATGAGCCGGAAGGGCCAGCCGCGTTCATCGCGCGGATTGAAGTGGCTTTCGAGCCTCTGCTCGGTCTGTCCGGCGCGGTTCCGCTTCCTGAATTGCTGGAAGCCCTGATCCGTACAGCAGAAGCTCTGGCCGCTACTGAAACAGAACTGACCGCAGAGCCCGAAGAAGGACTGCATCCGGGCGGGCGTCTCTGGATGGGGGACGATGGTGAAGCTCTGTCCCGTCACTTGGCCGCTCTAATCCAGCATACCGGCATCCTGCCACCGCAAAGGTTGGCGCATCTGGATTCCTTCCTGAACACCTCCATGGCCGGGCAGATGCTGACGGGCCTGCGCGCGCATCGGGGTGGTGTGGAACTGGCCCATCCACGTGTCACCATTCTCGGTGTGCTCGAAGCGCGTCTGTTGGCGTTCGATGTGGTTGTTCTGGGGGGACTGAACGAAACGGTCTGGCCGCCCGCGACTGATCCGGGGCCATGGCTAAGCCGACCTATGCGAACGCGCGTTGGTCTCCCGTCTCCCGAGCGTCAGATCGGCATTAGCGCTCATGATTTCGTCTCAACGGTGCTGGCCGCTGGGGAGGTTGTGTTTTCCAGTTCTGCCCGTCGGGATGGTGCACCGGGTGTGCCTGCCCGCTGGATGGTGCGAATGGAAGCGTTCCTGGGCGGGCGAGGGCAGAAACTGCCTGTGCATCCCGCGCTCGAATGGCAAAAGGCGATGGATCAACCGCTGGATGGTGCGGAAACGGTAGCGCCTCCAGAGCCAAGGCCACCAGTCGCGTTGCGCCCGCGGCGTCTGAGCATCACGGAGATCGAGACGTGGATGCAGGACCCGTATGCCATTTACGCCAAGCATATTTTGAAGCTGAAGGCGCTCAAGCCACTTGAAGAAGGTGCGGAACATGCGGATTTCGGCATGATCGTACATGAGGCTATGGATCGCGTTCTCAAGGACTATCCGGATCGTTGGCCGCAGAATGTGGCCGCCTCCTTGAAGCGTGCCTTCGCGGAAGAACTGGCCAAGGCCAATATGCGACCTGCGCTGGTCAGTTGGTGGGCCCCAAGGCTGGAGCGTATTGCAGACTGGGTCGCCATACAGGAGCGGACCCGTCGAGAACAGGAATACGCCATCGCGCGGCATATGGAAGTGTCTGCGTCCTTCAAGATCGAAGCTGCACGTGCACCGTTCGAACTGCGCGGTAGGGCGGACCGCATTGATGTTGATGAAGATGGCAAGGCGACGATCTTCGATTACAAGACCGGTTCCCCGCCCACCGGCAAAGCCGTGGAAGGTGGATGGTCCGTTCAGCTTGTTCTGGAAGGGGCATTGCTGGCCAAGGGCGCTTTTGAAGGCGTTCCGGCTGCCGAAACGAAACAGCTTCTGTACTGGCACCTGACAGGCGGCGATGATCCGGGGAAAGAGAGCGAAGTCCCGAGCCGGAAATCCAGCCTTGATGCGGCTGCCCTGATTGGTGAGGCCATGGAAAAACTACGCGGCCTCATTGATGAGTATGACCAGCCCGATCAACCCTATCGCTCCCAGCCCTGGGCCGGGCATGTGCCGCGCTACACGGACTACGCCCAGTTGGCACGGGTGGACGAATGGCGCGCGGCCTATGCGGAAGGAGACGACTCATGAGCGAGACCCGCAACCGCGCTGACGTCATTGCTGAAGCCGATCGCACACAGCTTGCCGCGTCTGACCCAATGGCGTCCGTCTTCGTGTCCGCGTCTGCTGGATCGGGCAAGACAAAGCTGCTGATTGATCGTTTGCTTCGTCTGATGCTGCCCCTTGAAGTGGACGCAGATGATGGGTCGATTGTGTTGGTCGAAGGGGCAAACCCGTCCCGTATCCTCTGCCTGACCTACACCAAGGCCGCCGCCGCGGAGATGGCCAATCGTCTCCAGTCCCGGCTCGGCGAATGGGTATCGCTCCCGGATGAGCGTCTGGGCCGGGAACTTGAGAAATTACGTGTCCCCAATACGGACGAGACACGTCGTGCGGCCCGGGCGCTGTTCCTGAAAGTTCTGGACCTGCCGGGAGGTCTGCGGATCGAGACGATCCATGCGTTCTGTCAGTCTCTTCTGCGTCGTTTCCCGCTTGAAGCCTCGGTCGATCCGCATTTCACCCTGATGGAAGATACGGATACGACGCTGGCTTTGCGTGAGGCGATGGAAGACGAGCTCGCCAAGGCTCCGAAAATCGTGGCGGAAGTGGCAGGGACCATCGGGATTGATCGGTTCTTCCAGCGTATCCGCGCCCTGAACATGGAAGAAAGCCGCGTTCGTCCCCTGCTGGACCGCTGGCAGATCCTGCCGGACGCTGTGCTGAGCGCTTATCGGGGCGCCCTGAAAGCCGGGCAGGAGGCGGCGTCTGATCTGGAAGGGTTGATCTGTAAGCCTCGCAAGGAAGCGGAATTGCGGGCCGGACTTCAGGCGGCGCTCGGCGTGGTCACGGCCGCTGCGAAACCAACTGTGGAGCAGATGCTCCTATGGCTTGGGACGCAGATAGAAGACCGTTCGGCACCTGTCTGGAGCAAATGTCTGCTGACGGACAAAGGCACCGTGCGGCAGATGAACCGCATCATCAGCAAGAAAGCACAGGACGCCGTTCCTGACATCGTGCCGCTGCTGGAAGAGGAAGGCCAGCGCTTGCTGGACCTGACCGAGAGCATCAAGCGCGCCGTGCTTCTTTCCCTGAATCGCGCGCTTCTGTCTCTTGCCGCACCAATGCTGTCCAGCTTCCGCGAGGGCAAGGCGGCGCGTGGACTAGTGGATTACAACGACCTCATTCAGGAAACGCGGAACCTGCTGGAAGATCCGGGTGCGGCCTGGGTGCTCTATAAACTGGATGGCGGTATCGACCATCTGCTGCTGGATGAGGTGCAGGACAATTCTGGCCTTCAGTGGGAGATCGCCGGGGCTCTGACATCCGAGTTCTTCTCCGGTGAGGGCGCGTGGGAACAGGGGCCGAGACCGCGCACCGTGTTTGCGGTCGGCGACTACAAACAGTCCATTTACGGATTTCAGGGCGCTGATCCTGAACAGTTCCATAGCTGGAGAGCCGAGTTTGCGCGCCGGGTTCAGAATGCGGGTCTGCCGTGGCGTGATCCGGATCTGAACGTCTCGTTCCGCTCCGTCACGCCCGTTCTGTCTTTCGTTGATGCTGTCTTTTCCCAACCGAATGCCGCACATGGCCTGCTGGAGCGGGGGCAGGAGACACTGCTTCCCCATGTATCCGCACGTCCGGGGCAGGGTGGGCGCGTTGAACTCTGGCCGCTCGTTCCGGTGTTGGAAGGCGAGGACGATGATGAAGGTCTGACGCCCTGGCAGGCTCCGAAAGCCAATACCGGCCAGCGCAGTGCACCACAGCGTCTGGCGGAGGCCCTTGCCGGGTGGATCGATCAACAGATTGGCCGTTCGCCGCAACCGGGACAGGCGCCTTTGAAAGCGGGTGATGTTCTGATTCTCGTGCCGCGCCGTTCATCCTTCCTGCGATCCCTGATCCGGGCGCTGAAATCGCGGAATGTGCCGGTGGCGACACTGGTGCGCGTCGGTTTGACGCAGCAGGTAGCCGTGCGCGACCTTATGACGCTCTGTGCTGCACTGCTTTTGCCACAGGACGACCTGACGCTGGCGGCGGTTCTGACCTCACCCCTCGGTGGACTGAGCGATGATTCGCTGATGGCGCTGGCGACAAAAGACGGTCGCGCCCACGCCCTTGGTCCGAAAGGTCAGCCTCTCTGGACTGTCCTGCGGGAACGTCATCGGGAGCGTGCGGAGTGGCAGGCGGCATGGACCATGCTGTCCGCGCTCTATGCACGGGTGGATTATGCCACGCCGTATCGCCTGCTGGCCGAAGCCCTTGGCCCGCATGGTGGGCGCACAAGATTGCTGCGTCGTCTCGGGCCGGAAGCGGCTGAACCGGTGGACGAATTGCTGACGGCCGCCCTGCGCTACGAAGGACTGCATCCCCCTTCGCTTCAGGGGTTCCTGCATTGGCTGGAAGCTAGCGAGATCACCAGCAAGCGCGAAGCGGAAAGCGAAACCGGGGCTGTCCGCGTCATGACCGTGCATGGATCGAAGGGATTGCAGGCCCGTCTGGTCGTGATGCCGGATACGCTGTCCCGTGCGCCAGCCAGTGGCGATTTCCTGTGGGAGGAAGCGGCCGGGCTGGACCTTCCGATCTGGGTGCCGAAGAAAGATGCCGGAACGGATGTCACGATTGCCTTGTCTGCTCGCGATGCGGAGAAAGCGCGGGCGGAGAATAACCGTCTGCTCTACGTGGCCCTGACGCGCGCCAGTGACTGGCTGGTGATCTGCGGAGCCTCCACGAAACGCCAGCCGGAAGAGACAAGCTGGTATCGTCAGTGTCAGGCCGGGTTCGAAATGCTCGCCAATGCGCGATCCGAACCGCTGGGACTGGGTTGGGACGGAGACCGTCTGGTTCTGGAAGAAGAGCGGAGCGTGGCTCCCGCGCCCGATGCCGCGCCGCAGATCGTCGCGCCCATGCTGGACTTGCCGGTCTGGCTAGGACGTGCGCCTGACTGGCGCACGGAAGTCGCACCCACAGAAGACGCCATGACCCGGCCTCTGGCGCCAAGCCGCCCGGATGGCGCGGAATTTGGTGAAGTGCCCGCAGCCCGCTCCCCGCTGGAACTGCTTGCGGGCAGGCCAAAGCCTGTTCGGGAACAGGCCATGCGGCGCGGCACGATGATCCATCGCCTGCTTCAGCTTCTGCCTGAAACGCCTTCCGAAGACCGGCTGGCGCTCGCAACGCGCTGGCTTTCCAGACCTGCGCTCGGGCTGACAGAGAACGAGGTTGAGCGTCTGACGGATCAGGTCATGGGCGTCCTGCACCATCCGGATCTCGCACCTCTGTTTCAGGCAGGCAGTCGGGCCGAGCAACCGATTTCGGGCATCAGTGAGGGGCGCGTGGTTCTGGGGCAGGTGGATCGTCTGTGGATCGGGGACGGAGAAATCTGGATCTGCGATTACAAAACGAACCGTACTCCACCGATTCGCGTTGAGCGCACACCCGTGGCCTATGTGCGGCAGATGGCGGCCTATCGGGCTGTTCTCCAGCAACTGCATCCCGATTCTGCCATTCACTGCTCGCTGGTCTGGACGGAGGGGCCCTCTGTGATGGTTCTTCCAGATGAGCTTCTGGATCGTGTACTGGAGGCGTCTTGATTTAATGGGCAGGCTCTTGCAGTCCTGACCAGAGAAGCCGATATCGGTTTACAGAAACACGTTTCATCACAAGGAACACGTCCATGAGCGCAAATACGGTTGCCGTTACGGATAGCAGCTTTGAAACAGACGTCCTGAAGTCTGACGGTCCGGTTCTGGTCGATTTCTGGGCAGAATGGTGCGGTCCGTGCAAGATGATTGCTCCGGCGCTCGAGGAAATCGGCGCTGAGTATCAGGGCCGCCTGAAGGTCGCCAAGGTCAACATCGACTCCAACCCGGAAGCCCCGACGCAGTATGGCGTTCGCAGCATCCCGACGCTGATCGTCTTCAAGGACGGCAAGCCGGTTGCACAGCAGATGGGTGCGATGCCGAAGAGCCAGCTCAAGGCCTGGATCGAAAAGTCCATCTGATCTGACGGCTACTCGCTGTTCACTGTCCTTCATTAGAGGGCAGTGGGGGCGTGGTCAGAGGCGATTCCTTTGTGTAGGATCGGGCCATGCGTCCGAAAGCCTCTGATTTCCCGTCCCCCGTCATCGTAACCTCCAGTGAAGAGGTTGCACGGCTCTGCAACAAGCTGAAGCAGGAGCCGTTCGTTACCATCGATACGGAATTCGTTCGGGAAAAAACCTACTGGCCCGAGCTCTGCCTCGTGCAGCTTGCTGGCGCCGAAGACGTCGCCGTTATCGATACGCTGGCACCGGGCATTGATCTGGCTCCACTGGGCGAACTTCTCGATGAGCCCGGATGCATCAAGGTCTTTCATGCCGCGCGGCAGGATCTTGAAATTTTCCTTCATATTTTCGACCGGCTCCCGCAGTCTTTGTTCGATACGCAGGTCGCTGCGATGGTGGCCGGATTTGGCGATCAGGTCGGCTATGACAGCCTGGTCGGGGCTATCACTGGCAATGCGATCGACAAGGCCCATCGGTTCAGTGACTGGTCAGCCCGTCCGCTGACGAAGGCGCAGATTGCTTACGCAGCAGCGGATGTGACGCATCTTCGCACAGTCTATCTTGCGCTTCGCAAGCAGCTTGAAGATGAAGGTCGCCTACGCTGGGCTGATGCGGAACAGGCTGTTCTGACGTCCGAAGAGACATTCCGCCCTGATCCGCGCCGTCTTTGGGAAAAGCTGAAAGCCCGCACGAATAATCGCAGAATGCTTGGTATCCTGCGTGAGATAGCAGCATGGCGTGAAAAAGAGGCGCAGAACGCCGATATTCCCCGTCAGCGGGTTATTCGGGACGAGAGTCTTCTCGAAATTGCTGCGATCAAGCCGGAAAACGTTGAGACGCTAGCGCGTGTCCGGGGTGTAACGCGTGGCTTTGCTGAAGGACGTATGGGGCAGGGGCTTCTGGAAGTTGTTCGTGTCGGTGAAAATCTTCCAGAATCCGAGCTACCCAAGCCACCGTCCAAGTCTGATCGTGGACGGCCATCAGCAGCACTGGTTGCGCTTCTTAGGGTGCTTCAGACAGCCAAGTGTGAAATGCACAAGGTTGCGCCGCGTCTGGTGGCGTCTTCCGAAGATCTGGACCGGATTGCGCTTGGTGAGACAGATGTCGGTGCTCTCAAGGGCTGGCGTCGTGAAGTTTTTGGGCTGGATGCGCTGGCGCTCGTACGTGGCGAGATCGCACTGGCTGTCGTAAAGGGATGTGTTGAGCTTCAGCGGGTTGCACCAGACGGTGAACCTGCGGACGCGTGACAAGCACCTTCGACGCGGGCATGACTTTCTGGTAAGGAACGTCACCCAAAAGATTCCGGTCCTGTAAAAAGGGTCGGCGGGTAACAGGATAGTGGGCCAAGACAGGCCCGGATGCGCGACAGAGGAACGATATATGGACTGGACGGACGAGACGATCGCCAGACTTCGCGAGTTGTGGAGTCAGGGACTTTCGACCGCCGAAATCGGCCGCCAGCTTTCCATCACGAAGAATGCTGTTGTTGGCAAGGCGCATCGCCTTGGCCTGCCGCCCCGCCCATCACCCATCCGGAACCGCAAGGTCAAGGATGGTGAAACGCCGTCAACGGAAGTGCCACGGCGCAAGCCCCCCACCCGGAAGGCTGCGGCACCTGCCGAAGCAACTGCTGACCTTTTGGGTGACAAGGTAGACGCCAAGGCCACCTCAGCCAAGGTGGATGCGCCCAAGGCTGCTCCTGCAAAGGCAGCAGAAACCGTGGCGGCCCGTCCTGTGGTTGCACCAGTTGCACGCGCAGCTGCGGTTCCACCCCTGAAGGCTGAAGCGCCCGCCAAGCCGCCTGCTCCGGAACCCCGTGTGGCGCCGCCGGTCCGTCCGGCTCCGCCGCCGCGTTTTACAGCCAGCATTGATCGTCCGACGCGTCGTGGGCCGTCCTGCTGTTGGCCGATCGGTGATCCGGGCACCCCGGGGTTCCATTTCTGTGGCGCAACCCCTCTGCCGGGTAAGCCCTACTGTGCGGAACATGCGGCCATCGCCTACGTCAAAATCCGCGATCGTCGCGATTAAAAAAAGCCGTCCATTTGGACGGCTTTTTTATTGGCTATTTCTGGCCATCCGTCTGTTCAGGGATGGTTTGCCAGATCTCCCATTGGCAGGGAGGGAAGTTGCCTGTCATGGCCGAGGCCGGGCGTCGAAGGTGCGGTGCCCGTGAGGTTCTCGAACTGCTCCGGATGCTGTGATGCCGTGACATCCCCAACAGCCTTCGGGTGGTGCAGATTGTCATACTGGAGCGGCGCGATAGGCAGCGTCTGGTCCATGGTTGGCAGTGCCTTGACGGACCACCCGCCACCCAGACTGCGGATCAGGTCCACGTCTGCCGTATAAAGGCGCGTCGCGACCTCCACCTGATGGATGCGGCTTTCCAGTGTGTTTTCCTGACTGAAAATCGCTTCCAGGTATGTGCCAACGCCACCTTGATAAAGGGTCATGGTCATATTCTGGGTGTCGAGATTGGCTTTGACGGCCTGCTCCAAGGCGGTATTTTCTTTGGAGAGGCGCTCAGTCCGGGACAAACCATCTTCGACTTCGCGGAAGGCCTCAAGAACCTTCATGCGGTATTCGTCGCGCGTTTCTCGGTATGCAGACCACGTTCTCTGGAGTTCCGCCCGACGCAGGCCACCATCAAAGAGCGGCATGTCGAGGCTGGCGCCATACGTCCAGAGTGAATTGGCCAGATTGGCAAGATCGAAGCCATTGGACGCAAAACCGCCGCCCAGCTTCAAAGCGATATGCGGGTAGAATGCAGCACGGGCAATGCCGATTTCCCGGTTGGCCTGCGCCATTTCGCGTTCGGCCGACGCAATGTCGGGCCGACGTTGCAGCAGTTCGGAAGGCACGGTGGTTGGGATGCTTGGCTGGATGAAGCTGAACGTTTGAACCTGCGGAATATGGAACGCCGATGGAGACGAGTTGGTCAGAACGGCAATGGCATGTTCCGTGACCTGACGGGCCGCCTGAATATCCAGCTGAGCGGCCTGCGTGGTGTAGAGCTGTGCCTGAGCACGCGCCAGATCCAGACGTGGGGCTGCCTGATTTTGAACCTGATTTTCCGTGATGGTGACAGCCCGCTTATAGAAGGCGATGGACTGTGAGTAGATCGCATCCTGTGCGTCATAGCCGCGCAATTCGATATAATCGCGCGCCAGTTCAGCCTGGGTGCTCAGGCGCGCCATGGCGAAGTCTGCGGCGCGTTGCTGGGCAAACTGCTTCTGGGACCGAACGCGGTTACGGATGGACGACCAGAAATCCGGCTCCCAGGACACGAGGCCGCCGTAATCCTCTTCCGTTTGCGTGAGCGTGGCGCCATTGCGGAACAGACGGTCAGCAGACTGTTTATTGTCGGACGCACCGGCTTCCAGGCTGGCATGGGGAAGCAGTTCGGACCGTGCCGCTGCCACGAGCGAACGTGCCTGAATGAAGCGCTCTGCCGCTGCCTGAATGTCCCCGTTGTCTGCGGTTGCGCGCTCTTCCAGCTCGTTCAGGAGTGGATCATGCAGCATGATCCACCAGTTTTCCGGAAGGAGCGTATCAGCAGGCGTGGCGACAGCGAACGGTGCCTGACCCTGCCAGCTCGCCGGGACAACGAAGCTGGGGGCCTTGTAGGTCGGGGCGAGATCGCAGGCTGACAGCCCCAGAAGGGAGAGGGCTGAACCGCAGGCGAGTGAAAAACGGCGAAGGATGGGGCTGATCATTGGTCTTTCCCATAGCCTGACTGGTTATAGCCGCGCTGACCTTCCACGACATTGACCTTGTCGCCTTCCAGCACATCGGCTGGCGGGTTGGAGATGATGCGGTCTGTCGGGGAAATGCCATTCTGGATTTCGGTCGACGTGTCGGCCATGCGACCGACGGTGACGTTGCGATAATGGACGCGGCTGTTTTCATCGACGACGGCGACCTGCATGCCTTTTTCCTCGAAGACGAGAGCACTGGTCGGGATTTCGTAGAGATGTGCGTCTTCGTTGTGGGATTTCAGCGCTGCAGAGGCGAAGGTGCCCGGCCACAGGACTTCATCCTTGTTCTCAAGCGTAAACTCGGCCACGGCCGTACGGGTCGTCGGATCGAAGCCGCGTGATGTCGTCAGGTAATGCGCTTCAAATGTGCGGCCACGATACTGGGGCACACTGATGGTTGCGGTCAGATCCGGCTGCAGAACATAGGAGAATGTTTCTGGTACGGACACGAACAGACGCAGCTTCTGTACATCGGCAACCGTGAAGAGTTCGGATGCGCCACCGGTTGAGTTCAGGCCGCCGCCGCCATTGTTGACGTAGTCACCGACGTTGATGTTACGGGCCGTCACGACGCCATCAAACGGTGCAACGATGGTCTTGAACTTCTCAAGAGCTTCGAAGTGATCGACGTTACGTTGTGCTGCATCCACTTCTGCATGGGCAGACTGTTCGTTTGCGTTGGACACCGAGACGGACTGCCCCGAGACGGACTGAGACCGCCCCATGGCGCGCCAGCGCTCGGCCGTCACGGTGGCGAGGTGGTACTTCGCCATCACAGAGTCCAGATCTGCCTTGGCCTGCGCATACTGGGCATCAAGGGCAGGGGCATTGATCTCGGCCAGAGCGTCGCCAGCCTTCACGTGTGCACCGTAGTCCTTGTACCACATCTTCACGTAGCCAGAGACCTGCGGGTAGATCGGCGCCTGATACCAGGCATCAATCGTGCCGGGGAGCGTCAGGGCGACTTTTTCAGGTGACTGTTTGGGCGTGACGACCGCAACGTTCTGGATTGCGCCAGCCTCAGTATCAGCCTTCAGTTCCGTTGCCGCATGGGTTTTTTCGACAACGATGAAGCCCACGTAAAGCGCGAGAACGCAGCTTCCCGCAATGGCGAAGATTTTCGGAGAGCTGGCCATTAGACAGTTTCCTTCTGACGCGAAGAACGATTGTGGAGGATGGCGTAAACGCAGGGGACAAAGAGCAGCGTAGAGATCGTTGCGACCAGCAGGCCGCCGATGACGGCTTTGCCCAGCGGCGCGTTCGTAGAGTTCGAAATAGCCATCGGGATCATGCCAACGATCATGGCGAGTGCGGTCATGAGCACGGGGCGGATACGGCCAAAGCCGGCTTCCAGTGCTGCCTTGAGGGCGTCACCATGGATTTCGAGGCGTTCACGGGCGAACGAGACCACGAGGATGGAGTTGGCCGTGGCCGTTCCCATGCACATGATGGCACCCGTGAGAGCCGGAACGGACAGACGCGTATTTGTCAGGAACAGAGCCCAGGCAATACCGCCCAGAGCACCCGGCAGAGCCGTGATGATAATGAACGGATCAAGCCAAGACTGGAAGTTCACAACGATCAGCAGATAGATCAGCACCACGGAAACGCAGAGCCCGAAGACAAGCTGGGAATAGGCCCCATGCATGGTGGTGGCTTGTCCGTGGACGTCAATTTCAGCCGAGCGCGGGACGTTATGTGCGTCGGCCGCCAATACCTTTTTCACGCCGTCCAGAACGGAACCCATGTCCGTGCCCTCGACGTTTACGTAAATGTCCATCTCGGACATCGAGTTGTAGTGAGACACTTCGCCCGGTGTTCCGGCTGCGATCACGTTGGCAACGGCACCCAGAAGCTGCGGGTCGATGTTCTCCGTGTTGCCTTCACCCTTGTCCACCGGAATGGTCAGCAGATCGCTCAGATGCGTCATCTGATCCTGTGAGGTGTAAAGGTTCAGCGGGAAGGTGACGTTGTCTTCCGGGTCAAGCCAGAACTGCGGGTCCACAACGGCTGAGCCCGACAGCGTGTACAGTTCGTTCTGGGCAATATCGGCTTCCGTCACGCCTGTTGCCTGACCAAAGGTCCGATCACCGTTAACCATCAGCGTCGGCGTGGACATGGTCTGCTGGATCGTGACGTCTGCAGCACCTGGAACCTGACGGATCTTGCCAATGATGTGACGGGCATAATCGTAGTTCAGCAGGGCATCCGGGCCGGAAATCTGAACGTCAATCGGAGCAGAAGATCCAAAGTTCAGGATTTTCTGGGTCAGATCAGCAGGCTGGAATGTGAAGACCGTGCCGGGGAAACGCTGTGACAGATCCTTGCGGAGCAGCTTGCGGTAGTCCCAGACAGGGGAGGCATCATTTTTCAGGGCAATCGTCAGGTCGCAGTCCTGCGTTCCGACGCTTGGTGTGGGCATGAACGCCTGATTGTGGGGGCCTTCTGGCAGGCCGCAATCAGAAATGATGCTTTCAACCTTGCCTGCCAGATCCTGATGAATGCGATCATCCACGAGGGCAGCGATACGGCCAGCAACCTCGATACGCGTTCCCAGAGGTGCACGCATATGCATCTGGAGAGTGCCGGATTTCACTTCAGGGAAGAAGTCTCGCCCTGCGAAGGCATAGAGTCCGGTTGAGGCAATGGAGATCAGCATGAAGATGCCGACGAAAGCGCCACGGCGGCTGATGCAGCGCTCCAGCAGGCTGCCATAGCCATCGCGGAACCGGTTGAAGCGGGTTTCGAATCCGGCCTGGAACCGGCCAAAGAAGCCTTTGGGTTGGGGGTGGCCATGATCGGTTTCACCATGCGCGCCATGATGAACCTGTCCTGCGAGAAGATACTTGGCCATGGTGGGCACGAGCGTACGAGACAGGATGAAGGACGCGATCATGGCGAAGATGATGGCTTCTGCCATTGGCATGAAGAGGTAGCCTGACACGCCATCCAGTTCGAAGAGTGGCAGCCAGACAATGCAGATGCAGGTAGTGGAAACGAAGGTCGGGATGACGATCTGGTTGGCCGCATCAATGATGGCGAGTTCCAGATCCTTGCCCATTTCAAGATGGGTATCGATATTCTCGATCATGACGGTGGCGTCATCCACGAGAATACCAACGGCCAGAGCCAGACCACCCAGTGTCATCACATTGATGGACTGACCCGCCC
>NZ_JBDOBO010000055.1:0-14805 GCF_047723935.1 Gluconobacter sp. | reverse complement strand
CGATCCTTCACCACCAGCGGCGGAGACGTCACGAAGTGGAAGCCATGCGGCACATGACCAAGATACTGGCGCAGGGAGATGAAGCCGTGCTCGCCGAAGTCTTCACAGGGCTTGCCTGTTTCAGCATCGACAGCAAGAAGACGAACGTCACCAACCGGGGAGAAGATACGCTTCTGGCAGGCCTTGGAGCCATCAGGAGCGGTATAGTCGTCCGGAGCCTTGTAGTAGGAGACGCCACGGCAGGCGAGATAGACGTTGGCAGCCAGATCTTCAGCAGCCGGCTTCGGATCGAACTTCCACTTCACCTTGCCCGTTGCGGCATCAAGGGCCATGACCCAGTTATGCGGCGTGCAAAGGTAGAGCGTGTCATCAACCTTGATCGGGGTAACCTCGAGGTTGAACTCGTGTCCTTGATCCGGACCAGCCACAACGCCTTCGTCAGCCTTCTGGACGTCACCCGTCTGGGTAACCCAGGCGCGCTTCAGGTTGCTGATATTGGCAGGCGTGATCTGACCCAGCGGGCTGTAACGATCACCGCCGACCGTCCGACCATAAGCAGGCCAGTCAGCTGCGGGCGTGCCCTTGCCGGTTTCGTCAACCTGACCAGATGCAGCCATACGCTCTGCCGGAAGCGTGCCATTGATGGAATAGGACGTGAAGCAGCTAGCAACGATCGCCACAACGGCGATGGCCGCAGAACCGGCCAGTTCGCGCTTGTCCGCAGCCCAGGACGCATTGGAGCGCCAGACCCACGGCAGAAGCATCCAGCAGGCAATGCCAACCAGAGTGAACAGACGAACTTCCAGCCCCCAGATGTTGAAGCCGACTTCAACAACAGACCAGATCGTGGCAACCAGCAGCAGACCTGCATAAATACGGCCTGCCTGAGACGGGTTCTTCAGGCTGACGGCAGCCGCCGCAAGCATGACGAGACCAGCCAGCGCATAAAACCAGGACCCACCAAGCACGAGCAGATAACCGCCCCCACCCAACAGGAACAGCCCCACAAGCGCGAGCAGGATAGAGGTTACTGGAGACAGCACCCTCTGGAGAGAAGAAGACATGACACCTCGTTTTTCAAAAATATGGAAAACCACTTTTTCTGAAATATTTTGTCTCTCTTAATCGCTTAAGGAGCAGGATATGATCCGTCCCCCATATGACTGTGCGAGGGCAGAAAACTGCTGCGCAGGTCTTTCCCTGCCGGCCGGATGGTTGTCTTGAAAAGCTTGTTTCTCATCCATGCATCCAACCCCTCGCCAAGAGCGTTACAACAGAAAGGCGAGAGCTACCGGCGGACGAAACTTTCGTTTGAAAGACACGGGCACCGGTCAGTCACGCACTCTGACAGCCTTGTTCCTTCCACAGCCCGCGCGATGCCATCCATGATCGGATCTCTTTCACCCGATTGTGACTATATCGTCGTCACCTGTCGCAGTTCTGAGACACATCTGAAAAACGAGAGACACTCATGACCGGTATTACGCCACAAGCCGGTCTGTCCGAGTCATGGATCCGGTGCTCCACCAGCTACAATCTTGACCCGGCTGAGCGGTGGGAAACGCGCCTTCTGAGCCCGCCGGAGTTGCGTTTCATCAGCAATCGTACGCGCCTTCTGATCCAGCATGCCCTGCCAGAAATGGAGCGTCTGCATACGATGGTGATGGCACTTGGCTTTACCGTGATGCTGGCGGATGCGAACGGCGTTGTTCTGTCACGTCAAACCAGCCGGGAAGATCTGACCGGCTGCCGTCGCTGGGGCTTTCAGGCCGGGGCCCTCTGGGATGAAGCCAATGCCGGGACGAACAGCATTGGAACGTGCCTGCAGGAAAAAAAGCCCGTCATGGTGCTGCAAAGCCAGCACTGGCGTCTGTGCTTCCGGGGCCTGACCGGTATTGCCGCGCCGCTTTACAATGCCAGTGGAAAGCTGGCGGGCGTTCTTAACATCTGCTCTTTCGCGGGGAACGATATCCTGCCGTTTGCAGGCCTGCTGATGGAGACAATGACGACCACGGCACGCAAAATCGAAGAAAGACTGTTCCGGGAATTCTTCCCAAACGAGACGATCATTACGCTCGGGCTGGCGACGGCAAGTTCAACGCCACTGGTCGCGCTGAACGCCGATGGGCATGTGCAGGGTGCCACCCATGCGAGCCGAGAGCGTATGCACTGGCCAGAAGGCGAACTGGAGCATCTTCCTGCCCTGATGAACTTCCTGGATTCAGAGGATGAGCTGAGTTTCCGCAAGGCCGAAGTCCACGTCATACGTTCGGCCCTTGCCACGACACAGGGCAATGTCAGCGCAGCGGCTCGCGCACTTGGCATCAGTCGCTCCACACTTCATCGCAAGATCAAAATGCTGAACCTGACGCCCTGAACAGCAGGTTCAGCCAGCAAAGGTTTCTTCGTACTCAGCAGGCTTGAAGCCCACACGCACGATCTTACCCGCACGTTCCAGAACAGGTCGTTTGATCATGGACGGTTGTGCCAGCATCAGAGCCACAGCTTTATCCTGTGTCAGATTGTCCTTCTGCTCCGGTGCCAGTTTGCGGAACGTCGTCCCAGCCTTATTCAGCAACACATCCCAGCCCACCTGACGAACCCAGCCTTCCAGCACAGCATCTGAGATCCCGTCCTTCTTGTAATCATGGAACGCATAATCGATCCCATGATCGTCCAGCCAGAGCCGGGCTTTCTTCATGGTGTCACAAGCCTTGATGCCATACAGCACGACTGAAACGGTCATTCCGGTTATTCCTTTTCCACAGCAATTCGGACTGAATTCTGTAGCCAGTCCCGATAGGAGCTGCCAGCACAGAATGCAGGCAGCCAGAGCACTTTTATCGCCCTGACAGACCCTGTATTTTACCCACACATCTTTCTGGTCGAAGGGCAGACCATGCAACGCAGGACAGTCCTGACGAAAAGCACAGCAGTTCTTGTTGGCCTCATGTGTTCTTCCATGGTCAGGGCCCAGGATCTAAACCCTTATCTGCGCGCCAAACCGTTAATCTGTGCGCATCGCGGTTGGACCAGCCCCTCAGGAACGGAAAACAGCCTTACCCAGATGCGCCAGACCCATCAGGCAGGTCCATTCATGATGGAAATTGATCTCGCCAAAACGGCCGACGGCACCATCATGCTGATGCATGATCGAGAGGTGGATCGTATCACAACGGGGCACGGCCTCTTCAGCGCCCTGAACAATGCAAGGATCGCGACGCTACGACTCAGGAATGGGCATGGGACACCCCGCGACCCTGTTCCTACCTACGACAAGGTGCTGCAATGGGCCGCTGCAACACCCGATGCCCTTCTGATGCTCGATATCAAAGATGTCTCGCCTCGTGATGCCTTACAACCCGTTCAGCAGAGAGGTCTGTCAGAGCGGATTGTGGTGCTGACATTCAAAAAACAGCAGGCCCGGGAAGCCTTTGCTGCTGACCCCAAGGCGCTCATTTCCGTCCTCGTCACACAACCGCAGGATCTGGAAGCATATGCCGGAATGGCCGCTGGCAGACAGTTTGCAGCGTATATCCCGCAAAATTCTCCACCATCTCTTTTCCAAGCCGCCCACGCAAAGGGCGCTGTTATCGTCACAGATCTGCTCGGCCCAACCGCAATAATGGATGCCGTTTCACCGAGTGAAGGCGCGCACCAGGCGCATTTTCTGCCGATTGATATTCTGGTGACCAACACGCCACTGAAACTTCGGGCAGCGCTCGCACACCAGCTCTGACATCTCAGACAGTCTGCGCTGTTGTCTCCTCCGCCAGAATGGCCAGCATCTGGTCGATGATGCGACCACTGGTTCGGGATGCCAGTCGCCCAAACCCCAGGTCCCAGACGCGACAGGCCTGCCCGACAGATGGCCCCCGGCAGGAGGCATGAAGACTGGTGACACCTGTGTCGCGCAGAAGATCGCGCGCGTTCCCGACACGCACACCACTGCCCGCCATGATTTCGATACGTCCGGCGGCGTGATGCACAATATTCTTCAGAACAGAATGTCCCTTGGGGGCGCTAATTGCCTGCCCGGACGTCAGTATTCTCTCAAAACCCAACTCAACTGCCTGATCCACGGCCATGAGCGGGTTAGGCGTGAGGTCAAAGACGCGGTGAAGCGTGCGGCCCATTGAACCGGCGGCTTCAGACAGACGCTTCAGGGTCGCGATATCGAGCGTATGATCGTCCAGAGACGCGCCGAGAACCACACCGGCCAGCCCTGCTGCACGGGCAGCATCAATGTCCGCCAGCATCTGATCAATTTCCGCTTCGGCAAACACAAAGCCGCCCTCTCGGGGGCGGATCATGGCATAAACCGGAACCTTGGATTTTGCAGCAAGGTGCATCAGCCCTGCCGAAGGGGTCAGGCCACCCAGCGCCAGAGCGGAACACAGTTCAATCCGCGAGACGCCGGGCCGCTGGGCTGTCTGCAACCCAACGGCATCTTCAACACAGATTTCAAGCGTCGGCATAAACGTTCCTTTCCCAGACGGCAGAACGCACAGGCCGACGGAACTCAGTTGTTCCAGCGAATTCCCGGCAATGCCTTCTCCACTTCGGAAACGGGCTTGATCGTTGCACAGTTTCCTTTCGGATGATGGCCTTTCAGCAGCGCCAGCGCAAACGGAACAGAATCAGCCGCAGAGCCGTTCACTGCCCCGTTGTGAGTCAGACCGGAATAGGTCTTCCACGTTACGTTCGTACCAGCGTCACACATGGCCGCCACAGCGTTATACTGCTGGGCCACACCAGCTTCATTATCGGCGAGGCCTGTACCCACGAAAACAGGCATCGTCATGTGCGCATCCGGGATGGTGAATGCGTCCTGAAAGTCAGCTTCAAGCCTGGATGTATCACCTGCGTACGCATTGTCTTCGGTGATATCATGTGCCTCCGTGTAACCGGAACAGATCGCCAAGGCAGGTCTGACGGGCCTGATGAGACAGGTCCTTGCCCTTATCCGTCATATTTGCACGGACATCCACCTCAGGATGCAGGCTCTTCCGCGATCCCTCGATCGTCAGGATACCAAAAGCCGCAGCCATGTGCGGTGGTTCGACATTCAGGCGTGGAAGCGGCTCATGCTTGGGATGATCCGGCAGCTTAAATTGGGTTACGACGCCTGTTGCAACCGTTCCAAGGACATGCAGATCCGGTGCATATTGGGGGGAAAGCCAAGCCGTACCCAACGCAGCGCCACCGCCCTGCGACTGACCAACAAGAATGATACGGTTCTGAAGCGTGCCCTTGTACTGAGCCAGAGCGGCGCGCAACCCGTTCAGAACGCTGTAGCCTTCTGGGCGATACATCAAATACGGATGCGGCCCCGGCGTTCCCAGTCCTTGATAATCACTGGCCACAACGGCAAAGCCCGCCTTCAGCCAATGGTCCAGATAGGCACGATCCCGGGAGAGATATCCCCGCCAGGACGGGGCGCAGATATCCGCAATCCCTGTTGTGCCGTGCTCCCAGGCCACAACAGGCCAGCCACCTTTAGGGGGCGTGCCCTTGGGAAAGATGATCTGACCGGAAACCGTGACGGGATCAGGAGCATTCACCCCACTAACGGACGTGTAAAGCGTCCGCACGGCCTGGCCTGCGTTTTCCGGCAGCGGACGATCGGTAATAGGCTGAGTGCGGATCATCTGACCCACCGTTGCCGGCACCTGAGCGGGCGGTGTGTAAAAATCGCTTACCCCACCATCACCCAGAGCACGATCTACCTCTGCCACACCCGCAGGCTTTGCAGTATGGGCAGGTTCGGCACAGGCCGCGAGAGACAGGAGTGTGGCAGCGCTGAGAGCAGCGCGGAAAGAAAGCTTCATTATGGTCTCCAGCAGATCGAGGCAGATATTACTGACCGACGGCCACGCCGTCACGGTGCGGGTCACCCCAGCCCGTAAGACCGTCCGGATGAATGGTGATGCCCTGTACGGCGGCATTCATGACGTCAATTTTCGGGTGATGCCCCATGGCACTCAAAGCAGAAGCAAGTCCTGCTGCAGATGTGCCCTGCTCCAGTTCCTCGGCATGGTTCTGGGCCCCAATCCGAGGCTGCTCAATAGCCGTGCGGATATTTTGTCCCCACGCCAGATAGCCCACCAGCGTCTGCACGACAGAATCAATAATCCGCGCACCACCGCCCGCACCAACGATGACTTCAGGCTGCCCGTTCTGCCCAAAGACGATGGTTGGAGACATGGTGGTGATAGGACGCTTGCCCGGTGCTGCAATATTGGCCGCAGGCTGCCCATTCACGAAAGGATGGGACGCAAAATTCGTGATGGCATTATTCAGGACGACACCATCCACAATGATATCCGATCCAAAATTCAGATTGATCGTGGTTGTGAAAGACAGCGCATTGCCAGAGGCATCACGGATGGACAGATGCGTTGTTGCAGGCACAGTCATCGGGTCGGACGAAGGCAAAAGCGCGAACTTCCCGGCAAGTTGTCCTGCCACCACGCGGCTGGCCGCTTCACCCGTTGAAACAAGCTTTGCCCGGCGATCGAGATACGCTGGATCAAGCATGGCTGCCGTATCCACGCGCGTGTAATCCGGATCCGCAGCATATTTCCGGCGATCGGCCTCTGCCAGACGGGAGGCTTCAAGCAGCAGATGGGCGGCTTCTACACTGCCTGGCTTGTACTGACCAATGTTCAGACGATCCAGAATGGCAAGCTGTTGCAGAACGGACAGTCCGCCCGCAACCGGGGGAGCTGCGGAGCAAATGCGACGGTTAAAGGCCGTAACACACAAAGGGGCCCGCTCGCGCACCTTGTAGCTCTTTAAATCCGCAGGAGACAGCGCTCCGGGATAAGCCCCACTCGTAACCGCAGCGGACAGCTTTTTCGCAAAAGCGCCCGTATAGAAATACTCCGCTCCATCGTGCGCCACATGTTCGAGCGTACCTGCCAGATCGGCATTGTGCAGGATCGTGCCTTTAGGCAGAGGCTGACCGCTGCCATCAAAATATGCCGAAAACTGCGGTTCTTTCGCGAGCTCCGGACGTTCGGTCAGGACGAGATGCAAATATCCGGCAAGCGGAAAACCACCCCGGGCAGCTGAAATTGCTGGCTGGAAAAGATCGCTCCACGGCAGCTTGCCATAGCGCTCATGCAAAAGTGCCAGCGTTCGCAAGGTTCCAGGGACGCCGACGACACGGCCCGTCCGCTGCAATATTGCTTCAGGAATCCGGACGCCATTGCGGTCATGCATGTAGTCCCGATGCATACCAGACGGCGCACTGGCGAGACCATCAAAGAAGCTCAGACGATCAGCGGCCTTGTCCCAGTAAAGGATGGTAGAGCCGCCACCCAGCCCGGAAGCCTGCGGCTCCACCACGGCAAGAACCATCTGGGCCGCAATGGCTGCATCGACTGCACTTCCACCCTTCTGCAAAACATCAGAGGCGGCACGAGACGCCATGGGATTGGCTGTTGCAGCCATAAAATCATGGGCCACTGTGGGCTGGGATACAGGCTGAACAGGTTGAAGCTGATGTACACAGGCGCTCAGTCCGAGGGCCGTTGCTCCAAGCAGGCCGACAAGAACCGGAGTTCTGGCAGAAAGCTTTCTTTGGGAGAGAGCCGCACTTCTGATACGCATGGAAAACATCAACCTTCAGTTCCTGATCGGGAGCATCTACGTCAAACCGTTACGGTCTTCGATCTCTTCGATAAATGCTGTTATGGTGCGATAATTACTAACCTGCGGTTTGCAATGAACGTTTTTCAGGCCATGACGACCTTTATCGCGGTCGTTGAAACAGGAAGCATGACGTCTGCCGCAGAGCGGTGCGGCATCTCACCCACAATGGTGGGCAATTACGTGCGCCTGCTGGAAGAACGTTTGGGCACAAGTCTGCTGAGACGCACGACACGCCGACAGAGCCTGACCGCATTCGGAGCCGTCTATTTCGCCAAATGCCAGAAAATTCTCAGCATGCTGGACGAGACGGAACGGATGGCGGAAGCTGCCCAGAGCCTCCCTTCCGGAACCCTGAGGATTACCGCTCCGGTCACGTATGGCACACAAAGCATCACGCCCTGCATTGCAGATTACCTGAACGAGCATCCCTCCGTGGATATCGACCTCGTCCTGACTGAACGCAGCGTCGATCTGACGCATGAGAAGTTCGATATCGCCATCAGACTGGGCGTGCCGGAGCCCTCATCCCTGATCTGTCGTCGGCTTGCCAATTACACCATGACGCTCTGCGCGTCCCCTGCGTATCTTTCGCGCCGTGAGGAACTCCTTACGCCGCAGCAACTGGCAACACATGACGCTCTGGCCTTTTCCTATACGCCAGCATCGCCCTGGCATTGGGCCAGGCGGGAATGGCACTTTGAGGGACCGCAGGGGCATGTCTCGATAGAAATGAACCGCAAGGGCCTTTTCAATAACACGCAGGCCATGCGCCGTGCCGCCTTATCAGGCATGGGGATTGCCATGCTGCCCTCAGACCTGGTGCGCGAAGATATCCGGGACGGAAAACTCCAGGCCCTTCTTCCAGACTATACGCTTCCGTCCCGGCCTATTTATCTCCTGTATCACAAGGAACGCTACAGCGCGCCGACCCTCCGCTCATTCATCCAGTTCCTGATCCAGCAACTTGGGGGCATCCAGGGTTGATGGCGAAGAGGGTTGCCCTGTTTCAAAAAAAGCCAGATCAGGCTGTTATTGCTTCGATCATTGGCAATATCATTGAGTACTACGACTTCGTCATTTACGCGTATTTTTCCGCTTCGATTGGACGCACCTTCTTTCCATCAGGGCTTCCGCTGTCGCAACTCGGGCTATCTCTCGCAACTTTCGGCCTGACGCTGCTTGCACGCCCGCTCGGAGCTATCGTTCTTGGCGATTATGCAGACCGGCGGGGTCGCGTCCCCACCATGATGATCTGCATTCTTCTCATGGCGGTTGGCAGCGTGCTCCTCACCGTGACGCCGCCTTACGCCACCATCGGCATTGCAGCACCAGTTCTGATTGTCGTGGCGCGTCTCATTCACGGCTTTTCACTTGGCGGGGAATTTGGCAGTGCAACATCTTTCCTGATCGAGCATGCACCTCACCATGAAGCCCGTGCCGCAAGCT
This sequence comes from Gluconobacter sp., assembly GCF_047723935.1. NCBI lineage: Bacteria > Pseudomonadati > Pseudomonadota > Alphaproteobacteria > Acetobacterales > Acetobacteraceae > Gluconobacter > Gluconobacter sp. Next base: position 5,700 of record NZ_JBDOBO010000055.1, on the reverse strand, counting down.
GGCAGGCTATCGGTCAGATTACGGCCTCCCTCTGCGCAGCAACCGTGGTCCTTCTTCTGAACCTCTGCCTCCCGACAGCAGCATTCAACGACTATGCCTTTCGTATCGCTACAGGACTTGGCGCAGCTGTAGGCATGGGGGGCTTGATCCTGCGCCTTGTTCTGAACAGCCGCGCACCGCCGACACAGCTTGCTCCGCCCCCCGTCGTTGCTCCCTTTTTCCAGTCCGATACAATCCTGCGTACTACGCTCATCATGGGATCTGTCGCACTGGGGAGCGGCATTACCTATCTCGGCCTTTACATGCCGCATTATGCCCGCAGCCAGTACAGTCTCTCCAATATCAGCACATCCCTTGCGCCACTCCTGACCTATGGCGGACAGCTGCTTTTCACCCCCTTGCGCTGGAAACTGGCAGACCGCTTCGACAGAACACACAGCATCCGCCCCATGCTTCTGTCCTGCGCCTTTTTGATCCTTCTTCCGTTACCTGCATTCCAGTTGATCCGCGTTGCTCCGGCCACAGTTCTGCTGATGCCGCTGATCTTCAATCTCAGTGGGCTTTTCTACTTTGCGGCACTCGATGGTTTCATCGGACAGATCTTTCCCAGCGAACGGCGAGGCCGTGGACTAACGATGGGGTATTCATTCGGCGTGGTGCTGTTCGGAGGCCTTGCTCCCATGACCAACGCCGCCCTGATTGCCTGGAGCGGCATGAACCATGCGCCGGCGCTTTATATGATCCTGACGGCCATTATTTCCTTCATGAGTGTCCTTCTGGCCAAGCCCCTGCTGACGCGTCGCTCCTGACGCAAAACAGCCCCTCAGACAAAAATTGAAACTATCAATTTTTTCTTTGGAATGTTCTTATAATTCTCTCCTTTATCTTCGCTTACCAAATTCATAACGCTATCGAAGCGTTAGTCTCCTGCAGAATGAGTCCCAGAAATGTCTTCCTGTACTTTCTCTCCCAACCGCTCCAGCCGTTCCGGAATCTCCGTTCCGCTTAACGCTCTTTTCGGACCGGGAAAGAAAGCCCTTGCAGCAGCCACGTTTCTGAGCGGCCTCTCCGTCACTGTTCCAACAGCCTATGCCGCCTCCTCTGCGACAACAGAGCCCTCCAAGCACCGTGCACACGCTGCCCGTACTGAAGTCGAAGCCGGCAAAGAGTCCATCAGTGTCACAGGAACACATCATCAGCCGGGCGGCGGCATGATGCGCGCCGAGACAGCATCCCGCGCTGTGCAGACCGTGACGCAGAACTACATCGAAATGCAGAGCCCGACGAGCAGTCCGCTGGACCTGATCAGCAATCTGCCAAGCGTGAATATCACCACGCCAGACCCGAGCGGCAACGAAGGCGGGTCCATGCAGAGCCGCGGTCTGTATGACAACGATATCGGCATCATGCTGAACGGCATGCCAATCGCAAACGGCGGTACGTCTTCGGCCTCAAACTTTGTTCAGAACTACATCGACAGCAACAATATCTCTTCGGAAAGCATGAGCCCTGGCTCCATTTCCGTAGAAGACCCGCTGACCTCGGCTGGCGCCGGTGCCCTGAGCATTACAACCCGTGCGCCTTCCAGAAAGTTTGGCGGGCTGGTTTCCGGCAGCTATGGCTCTTTCAACCGAACACGCGGTTTCATCCGTGTGGATTCAGGTGAGATTGGGCACACCGGCATCACCAGCTATGCCTCATTCTCCAACACGCATTCCGATGCATGGCGCGGGTCGGGGGACAGTGATCGCAAGCATATGGACTTCCGCGCCCAGAAGCTCATCGGCAACCGCAGTTCCATTGACCTGTTCGCCGGATACAACCACTCGCACTATTACCTGAACCGCTATCCGACGCTGGCGAACTTTCAGAATGACAAACATGGCCGCCCGGTCTCCACGCCACTCAGCTATAATGCCGAGTTCAGCGCCACGTCTCCGGGCAGCTATTATGGTGTTCGTGGTACGGACAAGGACCAGTTCTATGTGTCCATGCCCATGAAATTCGCCTTGAACGACACCTTTACGCTGAACATCTCGCCCTACTATGAGCGGTCTGACATTACGTTGAACAGTGCTTCCCGCCTGCAGGAAGGCCGGACCTACGCCGGGACAGCCCTGCAACGGGTGGACCTGAATGGCGATGGCAGGATCAGCACATCAACACGCGCTGCGGTCTCAACGAATTCCATGTCCGTTACCCAACAGGGCGGTGTTGTTGCGGCGCTCGGCTGGCATTCGGAGAACAATGACGGGCAGATCGGTTACTGGCATGAAGAATACCGTTATGCCCTGCGCACTCCCCTGTCACGGATGAACCAGACAACAGGCGCACAGCCCTCTGATACGGATAAATCGTCCTATTACCGGACGACAAGCGGCAACATCTACTATTCCGTTGACTATCTGGGATCCTACAGCCTGAACTCAGGCTTTCTGGAAGACACCGTCCACCTTCTGAACCACAAAATGTCCGTCACTGGCGGCATCAAAGTGACGTCCATGACACTGGAAGGGCAGGATTATCTGCCCAGCACGGCCAGCCACACCAATCACACCTATGTTTCGCCAACACCGCGTTTCTCCTGGTCGTATAACTTTGCCCCTCATCATCAGCTTTATATCAATGCTGAAGGCGATTTCCGCGCGCCCTCCCCGATCAACATGATCTCGCGCTACAGCACGAGCACAGGCGTCATGACGACATCCGGGGCAGGAGCAAAGCCGCAGTATTCGATCAAAGAAGAGCTGGGTTATCGTTACAACGACAACCTGTTCCTGGCGGATATCAGCTTCTTCAACATGAACGTCTCTAACCGTCTGTTGTCCGTCAACATGTTCAGCAACGACGTTCAAGTTAGCCAGACAATCAACGCAGGCGGCGAAACAATCCGCGGCGTAGATGTCATGCTGTCCACTCGTCCGCTGTTCCATCGTTTCCAGCCGTATTTCGCATTTGAATACCTGCACACGACGATGGACAACAACCTTCAGACCACGGCCGACGACGGCTCCGTGGACTATATGCGGACCAAGGGCAAGACGGCTGTCATGTCGCCGAAGTTCTCTGGCAGCGTTGGCCTAACCTATAATGAAGGCCCGTTCTTCCTGAATGCGAGCGTGCATTACACGTCCAAGCAGGCATCGTCCTTTATGAACGATCAGTACATGCCGTCTTACTTCTCAGACTCCCTGACGCTGGGTTACCATCTGCCAAAGTTCTTCATCGCCCAGTCGCCGACGTTCAAGCTGAACTTCACCAACCTGACAGGCCAGTACAAGCTGGGTGGCGTTTATTACTTCTCGAACAATGCCCGGGCAACGACAGGCGTCTATGGCCACAAGATCAGTGCTGATACAGCCCCAACCTATTACATCATGCCGCCATTCGCGATGATGGGAACACTATCGACATCATTCTGATAGGCTTTCAGTCTACTAAGACCAAATCGACAAAAAGGGGCTCCGAATTGCTATTCGGAGCCCCTTTTTTATTGTCAGGAAGCAGTCTCTTCTTCTGAAGAGTTCAATATCCTTGGAAAAGCCTCTGGATTGAAAATCGCCAGAAGAATAGCGGTAAGCGTGATGGCAATGGCGATTGGCGTCAAAACGCTGAACCCACTCCAGGTTAGCACCTGACCACCCAACGCTGATCCGAGCAAAATCCCGAGATTACTACCGCCGTTGATAGCGGCTCCCGCCACATCCGGACGGGTCGCTCTTGCACGAATGGCCCCAGACATGACGAATGGAATGAGTGCTGAATAGCCAGTACACCAAAGCGCAACAGAGGCCACAGAACCCCAGCCAGACAGAATGTGACCATACATCAGGCCCATTCCGATGAGCATCGCCATTCCCCCTGCCAGCATGCCCGCCGCCGGCCAGCGATCCACAATCTGCCCTGCGGCCCAAAGACCCAGAATACTCACAGCACCCGTCAGGAGCAGAGCAACGCTGAGAACACTCTTGGGAAGGCCATGTGCCAGCAGCAATGGAGTGACGTAAGTATAAAGCATGTTGTGAGCGACGAAGAAGATAGCATCAATAGCCACGACGATCAGGAAGATCCTCATTGCCTTCCGTGAGCCCATCGATGGCAAGTTCGTGCTGGCATCTCCGGATGTTGCGACTGGCGGCAAAAAGAAAGCAATACAAACCGTCAGCAACACTGCAATGGCAGTCATCACGAGCATCGCGATACGCCAACTGGCAAAATGTCCGATTGCAGCGGCCCCCGGCACTCCAAGAATAGAGCCCAAAGACGTACCACCATAAACAAACGAAATAGCGCGCCCAGTCATTTTGGGCGGAACAAGCCGTGCGGCATAAGCCGAGACAATCGACATCAGCAACGCATGCGCGATGCCACCGATCGCACGCCCCGCACATAGAATCAGAAAGGTCGGAGCAACCGCGGCAATCAGATTGGAAAGCACGTAGCCTCCCAAAGACAACAGCATCAGCCTTTTGCGGTCCACTTTCGCCGTCAGGATGGTCAAAGGGACTGCTCCCAAAGCAACCATCAGAGCAAAGGCACTAACAGCCAGTCCTGCCTGACCTTCTGTGATATGAAACCCTTGAGCCATATCAATCAGGAGGCCAACCGGGGCCACTTCACTGGTCAGTGCCGTAAATGTACACGCGAATAGTGCACACAAACCAATAACGGTCTGCCTGGGGAGAGTTTTGAAAAGCATAATTTCCCTGAATACAGTGCCGCAGTTATTGCGCTGGGCTAGGGCGCGTTCTGCCATTCTTTCCAACAAAACAAAACGAAAGAAGTGAAGTTCACCGAAGGTTCTTTATTATTTCTTCCACTCACAATCTCCCGCTGGGGAAATGGCACGATTGGCTAGCCGCTCTCTCCTCATGACAATGTGAATGTCGATTTATGATAGCAGGCGCTAGCGTTTTCGTTCCAAGGCCAGAAAGTGGGGAGAAGAAAGCAACATATCCTTGTTGCTATTGCGTCTTAATTGCATCAGGTTTGCACCATATCCCGCAATTTCACGGAATGCCCCTGCCATCCTCATAACTGAGAAAGACTCCCTATGACTATAATGCGTTTGACACGGATCGCTCTTATAGCCGGGTCCCTGAGCCTGACGCCGTCCCTGGCCTTTTCAGCAGAAACGGCGACTGCCTCTCTTGCAGGAAGCGACGGAAAACCGGCTGGCACGGCTCAAATTACCGAAGCGCCACGAGGTGTCCTCCTTCATATTGAAGTCAGCGGGCTAACACCGGGCTGGCACGGCATGCACTTCCATGAAAAAGGCGACTGCAGCGACCCAGCCTTTACCAAGGCAGGGTCACATGTCCATAAAACGACACCAGTCACGCACGGCCTATTGAATGCAAAGGAAAATGACTCTGGCGATCTTCCTAACATTTTTGCGGGCGCAGACGGCAAAGCGTCAGCTGAAGTTTATTCACCTTTCGTCTCTCTAACAGGCAAGGATGGGCGTCCAGCATTGCTGGATGCTGATGGTTCTTCTCTAGTCGTTCATGCGTTTTCTGATGATTACAAGAGTCAGCCGATTGGGGGCTCGGGGTCTCGCGTGATTTGTGGTGTGATTCGGTAGGTCGCAACACGAAAACCCCCGCTGTCTCGATGAGAGAGCGGGGGTTTTGGAACTGTATTGGTGTGGTTGCGGGGGCAGGATTTGAACCTGCGGCCTTCAGGTTATGAGCCTGACGA
>NZ_JBDOBO010000054.1:0-15195 GCF_047723935.1 Gluconobacter sp. | reverse complement strand
GTGAGCACATTTAATCAATAGCTTCGCTTCAATTTTGTTGGCATAAGATATATTACGCGATTAATATGTACCCGGGCAAAGTTAGAATTTTCACCCTCAAAAAAGCAGAAATGTTCTATTTGACGTTCTCCCCCTTAATAGAATGTACCAACTTAATTTGTATTATGGGGTAAATTCTGGTGCCGACTGTATGGTCGAGGTTGGGAAGCATCGATTAGCCTCGTGCATGGCTTGTCCGATTACCGTGGCGACCTCGTTTGGCAATGGGTTTGGTCCTGATGATCTGATTGTTGCTTTGCCGATTGAAACGTTTCAACCTTTACCCCGGTGATAGTTCGCGGTGGCTCATTGCCTGTTGCTACATTCGACTTGCAAATCTTTTAATCAATCCCTATTTTGGGATTGATTGGAGGTACAGATGGTAGATATCCAGCCCGTCACCGTTCGCGAAGCGCAATTTCTGATCGACATGTCCGAAAAGGAAATCAACCGGGCCATTGATCGCGGTGAGGTCGAAAGAGTCAGCGATCCCGCAGAAACGCGGCACACTCTACGCTTACGACGACCAGCTCGGAAAATCGGCATGTCCGAGCTTCTGTTTCTGGCCTTGGAAAAGCAGATGCACGCGGATTTAACGCCAGCAGGGCGCAAGAAACTATATCAGGCATTCAAGAGAAAGTCCGCAAAACAGCAGACCATAGAGTTTGGTCTGTTCAAAGTCAGTCTCACGGATATTCAGAAGGGCTTTATTGACAGATACAAACAGCTCCATGACGCCAAAAAAGAAATAATGGAGCAGGATGGATCCGATCCTGTCATCAAGGGCACGGACATTTCGGCTTATCGGATCGCCGCTCTGACGCAAGGGCAGACTCTAGAACATATTCTGGCGGATTATCCGACACTCTCCAAAGATCAGGTTCAAGCCGCGATCGCCTACGCAGCGGCCTATCCGAAAGCAGGTCGTCCGTATCCGTCCCGGAGCTTCCGGCGGGCCGCTGACTCATTGGCGGATATGGGTGTTTTTGACGTCATAGAGACTGGGTCTGATGCCTGAGTTCATGTCGCGGCTTCTGTATCTTATTGACACAAACGTCTTTAGCGCAATGGGCAGCAAAGGGAATGCCAATGTCAAGGCATGGTTGGACACAGTAGATGACGATCAATATCGGATTAGTCCGATCGTCTATCAGGAGATGCGGCACGGGCGGGAAAAACAACTAGCCGACCTCATTAGAAAAAATCAGGATACATCACAGGTCGCCAATTATCTTGCAGCTTTGGACCGGTTCGAGCAAGATTTTGAGGACCGGCAAGTGCCGATCACAATGGCAATATCTGCCGAGGTTGCCCGTATGTTGGGCGCCAAGAGCAAAAACTACTGTGATGTAGTGCTTGCAGCAACCGCACGCATTCACGGTTTGATTGTCGTAACGCGCAATGTAAAGGATTTTACCGGTCGGGACGTAGACTTGCTCAATCCATTTGATCTGAATCCACAAGTCCAGCACGTATGACCCGAAGACTTACAAATAGCGACACTCGATTGAAATGCTCCAATGACCACTACTGATCAGTTGCAAATAATTGGGATAATTAAAAAACTGTCCATCACGCATACCCTCTATCGGTCTCCGTCCCATCGACAAAGTTCCAACATTAGTATGCAAGGCTCACTTGTGAATGGACGAAAATCCTATTCCGGCTGTCCCGTCGACAAAGCTTGTTTCCATGCGGCCAGCATCACCACGTTTTCACCTGATGAAACAAAAGGTTTTGTCGCATGGGAAGCCGGGCCTAAACGCGCAGTCTCTGTTGACCTCTTTCGCTCTTTTTCCAGCGCACCAGTACAGGCCTCCCATGCGCCAGTGACCCATTGTCCGGCAAACCAGGCCTGATCCAGCATAAGCCCGGCCGTCTTTCTTTTTTCCCGAAAACTCACATCACCAAGGCGCTGCTCAATACTGGTCTGAGCCGTAATCTGCTCAACCTGAAACACTTCGTCTCTGGCAGATGTCATCATCTCCAGCGAAGCATCAACGATCCCCTGAAGATCCGCGCGTAGCCAGATCTCCATCTCTTCAGCATTCTCAACGTCATACCCGGCGATAAGAACCTTGATCGCCTGACGCGCACTTCTTTGTATCCCGGCCGCAGATCTGGGCTTGCTAATCCCGGCATCTTTCAGGAATGCGGCCACCGATTCATAAGACGGCGCAAGCTGGATGACAGCCTCAACAGTTTTCTCCTGCTGGCGTTCGCGCCCCAGGCGGCGAAGGGATGTTCCCAGAGTAGAAACCTGATCCGACATGAATCCTCTTTTCTGCATCACGAACGAGAATAGGTCCGTCGCGCCAGTTGTTCCAGCGTCTTCTGGGCAGAGCCGGCATTCGCTGGTCCTTCTGCACTGATCGTAAAACCAAACTGCCGTTCAACCCAGCTCACATCGCACGTCCATTTCCACCGGCTACGTTCCTGCCACTGCTTTAGAGCGAGTTGTGCGCAGCTCTGTGCCTCGGAACGGCTCCAGCCATTGATGGTCATCATCCACTCAAGCCCCTGCTCTTCCCGACCGGTGGCCATTGTTCTTCCCCAGTGGCGCACTTCATGGCAGCGTGGGCAAAGTCCAATCACCCCTTTGAGGGTCTGTATCTTGCGGTTGTCATCATAAGCCCAGCCTTCATCCGCCTCGACAGGATGTTTTTCACCCTGAAGGCCGCAGATACGACACCGATGTCCACTGCGCTCATAGGCCCAGCGCCGGACCACATCCCAATTTCCCCGTGCCAGTAATGCGCGAAGGTTCCATCCCCATAAAGGCTGCGGTACCATCCATGGACGAACATAGGGTGGATGCCGATCCGAGCGGTAACGATAGGGAAGATACTCACGTAGAGCGTCAATTTCCTGAAACGCTGGAGATACGGCATCCACCACGAGACCGCCGATTTCGTGGTTCCAGAACGCACCAAGAGCTTTCAGTCGGCCAGCATGGCCTTTTGGGATGCACAGAGGAATCATGGTCTGACATCTCCTCGTCTTCCAGACTTCAGGCGCTGCATTTTTGGGGGCACTGGCGCCATGTCCACTCGCTCGACACCATGGATATCACGGAGCGCATACAGACTGCGGTCAAGGAACAGTGTGTTGCGTGCCCCTCTATCCACGAGCGAGCGGAAATACGCGTCAGGGTGGCGGATACTCTCACCATGATCCCGGCGCGCTGCCATGACAATAACGGCGACTGCGGCTTCAAATTTACCCAGAATGGCGCACCCAACACGCCATGACTGGAAGCTGATGCCGATCTGACCGGAGAGCTGCTCGGCAGCATCTGCAAGTTCGTCTCTGTTCGGTGTGGACGTTGGACATAAGTCACGCAAATCCGGACAGACGGATAGATAGAACATTGCAGTTCCCCTGAAACCACGCAGCGCCGATCTCTCACGGTTCTCTCCCAGGTCAGTCGGAGCCTCCTGCCCTGCACACCGCATTGTTTCAATGCGATTGCGCCTTTTGGGCGCTACTACATCAACATCTAAGGTTTGATTGTTTTTTCTCTCTGTATAGTGGGTGCCAGTCTGAGCATCCATGGGTGCCACTTCTGGGGTACATTTTGAAGCATTATGGACAGGTTCAGAGCTGTTTTCCGGCACCTTATCCACAGGTTTGCCCGCCATCTGAACATTCGCGAATAGAGCCTTCATGGCATCATAATAAGCAGTCAGGGTCTCGGTCTGCTCAGTACCACGGCGTAGGCGCATGATCCGGGCAGCTTCCATGGCTACTGCCTGATCTCCTGACGCATCGGCCGACTGGCGAACCGTTTCATTCAAATCAGCAATCGCATCACGCAGAAAACTCACCTGAGAGCGGCGGCGCTTCTCTTCCTCCAGCTTTCCCAGAATACCCGGCCAGCGGTACCGCAGCGCGCCAAGATTGAAACCGACCTGTATTTCCCCTTCAGCTCCTTGCCAGCGCTTGCCTCTCTGCCCATTCCGGCCGTCACAGGGCACGAGCATCTTGGCCTCGGCCAGCTCCCGGACCGCACGACGCAGAGCCGTGAGCGAGAGCCCCGTCCAGGACATCAGAGTGCTGTTGTGGGCATAGATGAACGGTGTTTTGAGCATCTCCCAACTCTCCGTCGGGGTCTTCTCCACCATGCGTAACAGCAGAAGATAGGCATTCCGGCTCAAGCCGAGCGCACGGGGAAGCGCACGCAGCACGTTAAGGAGCGCGTACTTCTCCGGGCAGTCCGGTGGAGGCTGCATCAGCTCGTCTCGTGCCTCAAGCATGGCAGGCGTCAGAGTGCGCTTGCCGCGCCTGCGGAGCACGCAGGGGGTCTCAGTATGAAGTGGAAGCACTGGTCGTGGCTCCAGCAATGTGGGTTAGATCAACACCTCATGCCGATGACACCAGACAAACCTTCCCCGTTCGCAATTCACTTGCGTTCAAAAACGGGTGGCGCTATAAGGGGAGGTAATTGAGATGTCCCCTCACAACAGAGTTTCTTTGGTGCCCTGGCTTTTCCGGTTTGCCGACCGGGAGAGGCAGGGTTTCCTTTTTGGTGCTTACGTCATCTGAACGGCGGCCCTCTGTTATGCCTGTGGGACTCTGACTCTGAGCCCGCGCAGACCAATAGACACTCATGACCTAAATTATTGATATTGCACAGACTTGACCGCGCTGATTTGGTAAAAATCTTCACGGAGTCTGTGTGATGCGTGATCTGCGGATAGGACATCATGATGTTGTGACCGCTTCAGACGCACCCGTACCCATTCTCTGAGAGACGGTTGCGTAATACTGACCAACGGTCCAGTTGCTCATATTGTTGGCGGCAAGGGTTTTGGCAGAAACAAAGTCGCTCAACGGGCGGGAAGAGTTAGACTCAACCGCCATCTGTGACCCGGCGGATGGCCCGAACATATAAGCACCATAGGCCTGAGCCCCAGTCACAGAGTTATGGGTGCTCCGCGAGACAGATGTCGCATAGTCACTGATAATGGCACTGGCCACTTTTGCCTGTGCCGCGGGATCATTTCTCTGCGCATCACTCACGCCGGCTTTCGCGGCATATTCCTCCCAGGTGCCGTTAGTAATCTGCCACACACCCTGAGCTGAAGACGTCGCATTCCCTGTATTCTGATAGTGACTTTCTATCTGTCCAAAGGCTGCAAGTGTGTCGGGGTTAATCCCGGCCGCCTTTGCTGCTGCAACAGCATCTGAACCGTAAGTCTGCTTCAAAAGGGACGCCATGGCGTCAGTATCGCCCCACGCCCCGGTATAGCTGGAGGTCTGGGATGTCGCACTGGCCTCGCCTGATGTTCCGCCACCGCCAGAGTACACAAACGTAGGTGCTCCTGTTTCGCGTATGCTTGGGACAATCTGCTCATATCCGCTTGCTCTGGCGGCATGCGACAAAGCACATACCACCAGCAGCAACGCAGGGCCTGCCATGCGTGCAGGGTGCATAAGAATGATCTTACTGGTCGGGGTGGGTGAAGAGGACTGTCCCATCAGCCCGTTCCCCCGTCACGACACAGCCCACGGGGTGTTCAGGATTCAGGGGTTTGTATGGACCAAGTTCCGATGACGGTATCCATGCCGTATGAATCCCATTGAGGAGAACCTGTCGCCAGCCTTTGACTTCGTTGTCGGTCACTGCCAGCTGAAAACCAGCCTGCCCCACTTTCCTGGCATGGACGTTAGGAGCAGCATACAGAGGGCTCGTCTCACTTGCCGGACTCATGCAGGTGGCGGGCATGGGGAGAGGTTTCTCCGTGCTGGCCTGTGCTGGTGGGTTTACAGGTGGTCCCCAGTTGCGGGTACCAATGTCCTCCTGTCGCTCCTGTGACAGGCGATCGAGATCTGTTGCGGAAAGATGTTGGGCAAAAGCAGGCGTACTGAACCCCAGCACTCCAATTGCGGCTGCGATCCTGATGTATCCATTCATGACTCGTTGTCCTTCAATGTTGTCAGTCGTCTAAGACCATCATCCCATAAGCATATGTGAATAAAGATATTCACGTTTTGTTCTTTCCGCATTCACAAACGCATCTGACAGAATGGTCTTAAAGGAGATATCCCATGAGACACTTTCTGTTGGCCACCTCTTTGCTTCTTGCGCCCCACATCGCAATGGCGGGTCAATGTCCAGCACCACCGCCTGTGGAACCGCCCTCTCCTACGGCCGTCATCGTGCCAGAGCATAACACGCAGGCTCAACCACGGCGGTTGAGCGCAGAGGATATCGGCAGAAGCCCTGCGTTACAGCGAATTTCGAGCAATGGCGCCGCACTCTGGGAGATCGGTGACGCGATGTCCAATCACGGGCTCCGGGGAATTTTTGCTAAAAAAGGCCAGACTTTCAGAACCTTTTACCTGACCCCAGATATGCAGGCCGAAATCGGTGGCGTGATGTGGGATGCCTCGGGCCATAACATCACGCGGGATACGGTGGCCATGATACAGGGGGTTATTCCGACCATTAACTGGCAGCCTGGACATACCAACACGGCGAACCCGGGAGTTGGACAAACTGAACATCCGAATGCGGCGCATACCGATGCGACAAACATTGTCGCGTCCGCCAGTTACGGTCTTTATGGCCACGCGGATGCTCCTCGCCTTTACATGATTGTCGATCCTCTTTGCCCCTGGTCAATCAGGTCCTTGCAGAGCCTTCAGTCCTATGTAGACAGTGGACAGGTCCAGATCGCCATCGTCCCGATCTCCATCAATGACTATGAAAACAATCATGCCAGTACACCTGCGGCTCAGGCTATGTTGAGCGTTGGACAGGAGCAGATGATTGATATCTGGCGACAGATCATCGTTCAGAACCACGCGCCCTCAGATCTCACTCTGACAGAGGCGTCAGGGGCCAAGCTCCAGCTCAACCTGCAAAAAGCACATATGATTGGTCTGAGAGGTACACCGACCATCGTATGGCAGGACAAGCAGGGGACTTCGCATGTCCAATCGGGCCTGCCTGATCATCTAGACCAGTTTATCGCGAGCCTTAAGTCATGAAAAACAGCAAGCCGCGCAAACGGATCAGCCGTATGATCGTTTGGCTGTCCTACCCTCTTTATTCACCGCTAGCCCGAGGCATCAGCCTCTTCCGAAGTGGCTCTGAACTGGTGCGACATCTGCCAGAACACGCAACTGAAGCAGATACGACATCCCCGCAAGCTATCCTGCAAGATCAGACACAAAGAGGAGCCGCACGATACAGAACCCGTAATTACGGCATATTCTGCGGGTCATTGTTGATGATGTTCGTGACAATTTGGTTCTATGAGGTTTTCTGGGAAGGACAATCCATACTCGGCCCGGTTTGCATACAGATCTCTGCTTTGGTCTGTATGCTGAGTGGGCAGTTTGTTTTTTTCAGTTTTTCCAATTGGACAATCCGTAACGGCCGCCCCGGGTCCTTCTCAGAGTATATAGCCGATGGGCGAAACCTCTGGCCTCGATGAAATCACAACTGAACCAGAGGCTGAGACGCTAAGATTTCCCTTGGGAGTGGCGCGTTGCAGGATGCTTCTGGATATGCCCATGTTTGAGCCGCCTGACGCTGGCTCAAACATGAGGCCCAGAGTGGTCAACATTCTTAACGGTCCTGGGCACTATGCCAGATCCGCAGGATTTCGACGGAAGAGCAGGAAATGCGATAGACGATCACATATGGCCAGCACGAAACCAGCTCACGCGTGCCAGAGACGAGGCCGGGGCGGCCACGCTCTGGAAGGTATTCAAGGCGGTCGCATGTAGCGACAATCTGGATAGCAACCCGGCTTGCTGCTGCGGGGTTTTCTTCGCCTATGTGGCTTTCAATCCGCCGAATATCATTGAGGGCACTGCGGGTGAACTGGATGGCAAACGTCGTGCTCATTCGCAATTGGGGGGTGGCTTTTTGTGTTCAGTCCCCCAGGACAGGAGCCATTCCCGAACGGCAGAATATGGAACCGTATGACCTGCATCTGCGTCGGCAATACCTTCCTGCACAGCTTCTATGAAAGCCGCTGTTTCAGCATCATCATCATGATGTGTAATCGGGGCGGGACTCATGAGGTGGTTCCTTTACGAGCTGCCCGGCTTTCTCTCTGCCGGAAGGTGAGAGTATCAGTTTCTGTATCGAAGATCATGCGGTAATCCGTGAGCGCATGAGGATATCGGGCTTAACCGCGCATTGTAGCTCAGAAAGTTCCGGCCTGCTGGACTGAATGTTGGACACTCCATTGAGCATGTTCGTAATCCGGCCGACCGGACTGATCTACAGGATCAGCAGGTTTTACGATGGATCCGTCATATGTTCCTGTAGATGGCGCCCAGCGGGCGGGAGTGGATCCATACGGTGCATATGGGTCGTAGAGCGACTGAGCAACTTTGGGTGGTTTTATCGGCCGACTGGAGCCGGTATGAAGGTTGCCATGTGCGCAGCCCGCCAGCGAACACAAGACCAACGATAACAGAACAACGCGATGTGTCATACGCTCTGGCTTTTCTTCAGTGCGTCAAGTTCGGCCTGCAAAGCTGCATTTTTCTGTTCAAGCGCAGCTTTCTCCGTTCGGAGAGCTTTGTTCTTTTCCAACAGTGCGTTGTGTTTCCTGGCCACATCATTAAATCTTGCTTCCAGAGCATTATACTCATCAACTAACCCGTTGTATTCGCGCACCTGTTTGTCAGAGAGCTCCTGCCACGCAACCTCACGGCGTTGAGTCGCGGCGTTATAATCTGCGGCCTGATCGTGCACATCATCAAGTTTTCTTTTGAGCTCCTCCACATATGCAGCAAATTCATCCCGGTTGGCTGTCATATCCGCCAGATTGATCTGCAATGACTGATTTTGCCTGACAACATGGGTGTAGTCAGCCACAGATACGCCATTGCGGCCTTGCTGTTGAATAGCATTCCGGATCTGGCCGAGCTGGAGCGGGATGATTGAGTTACTACTCATGAAGATAAGCCTCCACTCAGGCGTCTCTAAAAGATGACGTGCTCATTTGAGCGGCAGTTGTTGAATCCATTGCGGGTGCACCACCGGGAGGAGGGGGAGGGCCATCGTTGGGACCACCGCCACCTCCATTAGGAAATGTGTTGTCACTTTTAATGATATCCCCAAGTGAAGCAACACTTGATTTGGCAGGTTCTTGTGACGATTGGACATACGCATCACTATCCACGCGGCCAACCGCCCTGAAGCCAGCCATGTCAGGCAGATGATGGGGTAACGTGGAGATGAGGCGGAACGACAGTGTGGCGGTTGTCATCTCTGCACCCACATACAGACACATCAGAACCAGAATGCCGATCAGGTTATTGATCAGATAGCCATGATCAAACACAAAACCAGCGGCGACAACGAAACTTTTCATCCATATCCACGACAAGCCGGAAAAGATCGAGTAGCTGCAGATCATGCCAACCACCATTATTGATGGCCTGAAGATAATGGAGAAAAGAACCTCATAACCCCTGATGCCTTTACCGTGCACACCGTCCCCAGCAAAGGTCATGTGCGCCAGAAACCAGATGGGAGCAGCCACCAGGGCCTCAACCACAATCACAAGCCATCCGGCCACCCCTGCATACCAGAACAGGCAAGGGGTCATTGGAAGAATATACGCAAGTGTCACCCCCGGACCCAATAAGAGAAATGCCCCGGTGAAAATGGGAATCAGAAGCGCTGAAACAACACCGCTGAGCCCCGCAGCGGCAGTACCCGCGGCAGCACCTGCGACATCCCCTGTCAGCAGACTTGCAGCCCCTGCCGCGAGAGAAGCCGTGGCACTGGAGGCAATGGCAGATGCTCCGATTACGAGTAATGCGAGATCAATCAGGAAATGTCCCAGCCCGATCATGCTACTCAAAGGGTCTGTCCACCCTGACCCCGAACTCGGCATGATCAGGTAATTCATAATCGCCCGGAATGTCGCTTCTGACAGGCCCATATACCTGAGTACCTTATCCAGTAGTCCCATGGGTTCCTGAGAGATTGTCGCGTTTTCAAACATTCTGGGGGATGCCGATGGCGCATAGGCCTCGTCGCTCGCCGCCAGCATCTCATCCTGCTTGGCCATATATCCGTTTATGGCCATAAAAAACGGGGTAAGATCACTCTGCAGGTAGGACCCCGTGCCTTGCCACGACGGACGTTGTGTCGACGGTGTGATGGCAGCAACGGACTGGACTTCAGAGTTCAGCCTCGAAATTTCCAGATAGTAGGCGCCCAGACCAGTCCAGCCCATGTTTTTGAGCAATGTCACGCCGGAATCATTGTTCCCGCTATTACTGCCTGCCTGTCTGATTTTGGAAACGGCCGAAGAGGCGATCGCTGTGAGCTGAGCGGAGAAAAATGTGCTTTGGGTCGTGAAAACACTATCCAGAGATTTGAGGACTGTCATATCCCGAGTTTGCCACATCGAAGTGGCGATACGATCAACACTGGGACGAATATGGCTGATAACCTGCCGCAGGGCAGAAAGCTGCATCGCCCCTTCTTCAGAAAAATCAATGGTTGTGAGATTGAACTGTGGCGATAAAGCCCTGTTGGGTGAAGCCATGGATATTTTACCACAAACAGGAACGTTAAAGGAATCTCCATAGGCCATATCGTAAGTGACAGTAACGCGGTCGGTCATACCCTCTCCCCCCGTGATGGTGGGCTCGGGAACAAGGTTGCTGTTGTTTGAGGCCTTGTTGATCAGACTGCGGCATAATTCACTGTTAATGATCCCCTGAACAATCTGACGCGACCCAGGGATGATCGGGGTGGATAAAGGAAGCGCTTTTGGCCCGACATTATCCACCACAACATCTTTGAGCGTTCTGGCCATGCCGATGCTTGCTTTGGCACTGCGCATGATCAGTGTCTGGCCAAGAGAGTAACCACCGTTTGACGTGACCGGAAACATCATGATGATGGCGCCAATCACCCGGATCGGGACCCATCCAGAAAAACTGGCTGAGAACACTTTTCCACTCTCAGCCGTTTTATGGATTTGAATGATAATCGAGTAAAAAATCCAAACAGACGCAATTAATGCAACATAGGCCGTGAACCATTGCAGCATCAGCCCTGTGGTCGTTTGCGTGGTCCCATCCATAGGGAAAATACTGTCCAGTATCTGGGCAGTAATATCGTCATTCGCCTGAAGCGTTGCCCATGAAACGCTGGAAAGATTCACCTCGGCATGAGCCGAGGCGGAGAAAACCCACACAAACGGGAGCAGGCCGAGCAAAAGCCCGACCCACCGTGTCACGAGAACATTACGCATGCCTCAATCCCTATGTGGTGGTATTATATCATTGTCTATTCCCAAAAAAACTTTTGCTTTTTGCACCAGTTTTTCAACAACTTCACCGATGGACTGGACGAGGTTCTTACCAGGCTCAAGCCCTGGCACGTCTTCCACCTCCAGTCCGAGTGCTCCCGCCCGTTGTTCGGCCATTTTGACTGCCGGATCCTCAGACGCGTTACGTTGCCCGGCCTCTGAACGGAGCGAGAGAATATTTTTCGCCATATCGCTCAGCGAACCGGTCAAATTCTCATAGACCTTTCGGACCTCAGGATTATTGTTTCTTTCCTTATAGAATTCCTGCCCCAGGTCTTCGTGTTTGCCGCCCGGTCCCGTTTCCATAAGAATGGCCTGAACAGTAGTTTTTTCCTGCCTGGCTGTCTTTTCCAGTTTTTCAAAAAACGGAGCGGCCTTCTCTTTGAGGCCCTGATGATAGGTTCTGGTCTGAGAGATATTCGCATCAATATCCCGAACCAGTTTATCTATCCGCCGTGCGTCGGCCTTAGCTTGCATTCCACCAGTCCAGTTCGCAAAGCGGCTGGCGGTTTGCGACATCAAAGATCCCTGAGAGGGAGACACCGGACCGCCGGGTGCTGGTGCTGAACCCTGTTGAACTGGTTGCGCTTGTTGCTCGCTGTTTTGTTTCTTTGCCGGCTGAGGCTTGGAATGCTCCTGATCCTTTTGCTCATCCCCGCGCTCTTGTGACGTTGAGTTTGAGTCAATGACAGGTTTTTGCTGCTCTGTTTTACGCGCTTTGTTGGCATCCTCTTCGCGAACACTTTGATCTTCCTGTTCACTCAGGGTTTTATTCGCTTGTTCTGGATTGTCCTCGCTATGTGCCTGTTCCTGTTGAGCGCGATTTCCCTGAGTTGATGGATCCGGGCTGTTCTGTGAGGGAGGCGGCGCCTCAACCTCCAGTTGTGTTCCAGCTTCCATAACACGGTTAACAAGATTTGCTGTGGCCATCCCTACCAGCGTGGCTGCCTGCGTCTCTGGAGACATGCTGGCCACCTCCATCGCTGTGCTTCGAATATCCGAGACAAGTCGCTGGTCATGCATGTCAGGCGTGTGTGCAAGCAGCTGATGCAGGTCATTGTTCTCAAGGCCGGGGTAGTGATTGGACATCTGTTGCAGCCCGGCCTGCAAGACAGGGGACAACGCTGGGGTCTGGTTCGTTCCACTAAACTTGGACCAGTCCTGAACCAGCCATGCAACCTGCGTCAGGTAGGCGTGATCGGATTCAAGTGCAGGGTTGGCTTCGAGTTGGGTGCGCAAATTCTCCAGTTCCCTGGCCAGACCACGCTGGTCAGCAGGAACCTGTTCCTGCTGCTGGTGGAGATTACCCAGCAAGGCAGAAATCGAGGTTGAAGGTGTCATTGACAGTGTTCCGGACATTATGATCCTCCAGTTAAAATTATGGATTGGGGACAGGTAGGGGGGTGAAGCGCTTGAGGCTGGCATCCGCCTCAAGAGCAAGGCGTTTTGCGGACACGAGCGCGGTCTTCTGCTGGAGCTTTAACTGCTGCCAGAGGAGCCAATTGCGCTGTGAGTCCAGCAAAGCGATCTGGATCAGGACAGACTTCTCACTGGGCATGGCCTGCAAGTCAGCCTGCCAGTCTGTTCCCGAGTAACGACGGTTGACTTCCAGCTCCGTGGCTTCCCACAAGCTTCCCGTGTCAGTCTGGGAGATGCCTTCTCGTTGGGCTTCCGCCTTCTGGGCAGCGGTCAGGGTGACAGTTCCAGCCCGCCAGCTCAGCACATCATTGCCAATGTCATGAGCAAGGGAGATGGCGGCATTATAACTCCGCCGCCCCGGCATGGCCTGCTGGCCTTCAGGGGTAGTAATGGCATTGCCGCGCATGGCGGCCGGCACCACTGGCTGGATCAGGGTCGTTTCGTAATCGTTGGCCCGATCAATGGCTTTCTGATCAGTGTAGACAGGGGGTGTCAGGAGGCTGCTGGCGTCCTGATCCGCCCCTTTAAGGTCTGTATCGGCCAATGAGCACAGACCGGCCTCAGCTTCCGCATCGTCACAGTATTTGGAAAAATGCAGGGAGTTATTCGCCTGAGAAGCCTGCCCTGCCCCGGTCCATGATGGCGTGTTTCTTGCGGCCCGTGTTCGTGCATCCTTGGCAACATCAAGGGCCAGCTGAACGTCCTCAGCCTTTCTGGCTGCAACTATCGTGGCCTGCCCACCCTCAAGATTCAAACAGTCCTGACGGTTAACCGCATGTTCATCCATGATGTGCGCGTTGATCACGTCACGCTGCAGGCGGGCATTAACCATGTTGTTGGCATCAGCAATCTGTTCGTTTGCCCCGACCTGAGCCTTGAGGTAGTTCGTGATCTGGGAAAAGCCGCTCAAAGCAGAGAAGTTAATTTCAACCAGGGCTGCATCAAGAACGCCCTGCATTTCGGCAATCACGCTGTTCATAGCGCCCTGAAGCGCTGTAATCGCGCCGACAATTGCTGCGGTATCCACGCCAAACATGGCGTAAGCAGGTTGGGGCGCCACCGCTGTCCACAGGAAAAGACCAAACACAAAGGCCGCAGCGTAATTGCGCATCAGCTTCCTCCCGTCAGGCCGAAAGCCTGCGAAGCATCGCCAAGCGAATAGCCATCAGGAAGCTGGAGGCTTCCGTTAACGTCGTATGTGTTCGGATTGTCGGTGTAGCTGTTTTTACCGTTAGTATTGACCCCTGTGTTGATGAGTTGATCGCCGCCGCCGCCAAAGTTCAGCGTTGGACATATGGACCCAAGACCCAGCCCTAGATTGAAATTATCATCGAAACTGGACACATTAAGTCCGCACTGGGCCGCACTTTCCAAAGTCAGCCAGACGTTGGTCAGCTCCATGCAGACTTTGCCCATTGCGGCCTGGGCAATGGCCGCCAGGTTCAGACCATTTGTTAAAATATCAAGACCAATGCCGTTAAAGAAACCATCCAAACACGTGAACTTGGTCACGGACTCAGGTTGCTGGATCATCGCGTCATCTGTTTTGATCTGCGCTGCTTTTCCAGTAGCCGCAGCCTGTACCAAAGCCTGACATCCCGAACTGGCAGCCCCGGCCTGTATTGGCAGGAGTGCCAGGATGGTCATGCAGAAAAAGGCAGAACACAGCCTTGGGGATTGTCTCATTGCCCGCCTCCTGAAGCAGGGGGGCGGGCTTGTGTCGCATGCTCTTCTTCATGTGGCAGTCTGATTGCAAGAAGCACATCCTGTGCATACTCGCGCGTCAGCCACTCTTTCGGGCTCCGTGCAGTTTTGGACAAAGTCTGACTTTGTGACACCTGACATATTCCCTCGTTATGAACATGTCAGACAGAATAAAGCCCCCATATGTGAATACGGTTCGACGCGACAAACCCGCGCAAAGACCAAGTTCAGAAGTGGGATTTTTGTGATTCTGCCATGCGCCGGGTACATGGCGACCATACCGAAATGGTGGCCGAAACAAAAAACGGTACTATATCAACAACTACAGAAAACGGACTGTATTGGTGCGCCATTGCACAATGGCAAAAATATGGTGATTTGCCCCTGACACCTATGATACGGGGAAAAGATATTCCAGATGCGCAGAGCAGGAGCCAACCATGTTCAAAGCTGCCGGAGCAGCCAAGAGAGGGATTTTCCCTCGTCCTTTCTCAGGGACGGCAAGCTTATTCCAGTCTTTTTGGAAAACATCCGGCACGGATGAACAGAAGTCCCGCCCACGCTGGAGCCGCGATGAGGAACTTTACCTTGCGCGTGATTATGCAAGAGGGACAGATGTTGGCTTTATCGCTGGCCTGATCGGACGTCCGATTTCAGCCGTGCGGCGCAAAGCACTCCGTTTGGGTGTACATCGACCGCGTAGCGGTCGGGCGGCTAAAGCCGCCAATGC
>NZ_JBDOBO010000053.1:5953-15440 GCF_047723935.1 Gluconobacter sp. | reverse complement strand
TTGCTCGACGCTGCCGGAGTGACGGCAGCCTTCGAGATTGCCGGAGGATTTGGGGCGGCTCCGTATGAGATGACGCCCCTGTCCCGCCATGGTGGTCTGGTGCGGTCGTCTTCCGGAATGGCAATCAAGACGGTTCCGCTCGCGGCGGCAGGGTCGTTCGATACGCTTATCGTTGTCGGAGGCGAAGGCCACAGGCAGGCTATGAGCTGCCCAGAATTACTGAACTTTATCAGGCATCAGGCCAGAAATGCGCGACGTATCTGCAGTGTGTGTACAGGGGCTTTCCTGCTGGCAGAAGCTGGCATGCTTGATGGCCGTCGTGTGACGACACACTGGCAACAAGCCCCGGCCATGGCAGCACAGTTCCCTAAAATCCGGGTTTCGGCAGATGCCATTCATATTCATGATGGCCTGATCTGGACATCTGCGGGGATCAGCGCTGGCATCGACATGGCGCTGGCGTTGATTGCCGAAGATCTTGGGGCCGATATTGCCCGTCGTACGGCGCAGCAAATGGTGGTGTTCTATCACCGTCCCGGAGGACAGTCCCAGTTCTCGGCACTCCTCGAGATGACGAGCCCTCAGGAACGCTTTGCCGAACTGTTGGGATGGATCCGGTCCAACCTGGAACAGCGCCTGACCGTGGATATTCTGGCCAGTCAGGCCGGCATGAGCCCCCGAAATTTTTCTCGCAGTTTCCGGGCAGCGGTGGGGATGAGCCCCGCAAAAGCAGTCGAACGACTGCGTCTCGAAGCCGCACGCGAGCAGGTGGAGAGATCTACCCTCCCCATTGAAGCCATCGCCGTCATGACAGGCTTTCATGATCCCGAACGGATGCGACGCGCCTTCCTGCGGGAGTTCCATCAGCCGCCTCAGGCTATCAGGCGAAATGCTGCGGCCGAGGCGACCTGAGAGTGCTCATTTTTCCTGGACGAGAAAGCAGCTCGTTTTGCAAGCAATCCCGACGAGATCCACTTCAATGATGGATCGCGTCTATCCCGCTAGAACAGGTCAAACACGCGGCAGATCAGGACACTTCCTAGAATTTAACCCTTTGAATGAGGGGCAGTCCGCAGGAAGATCAGAATTTCTTCAAGCACCTGCCATCGGTTTCTCTCCATAACCACCATATGCGTTCCTTCCCCAATCTCCGTCCAGCGACGATACGGGGCATTGAGAAAACGTGGAAACAGGTTTCCCATCTGCTGAGTAGTTACATCCAAATCCCACTCAGCATGAAGCAGAAGAACCGGGACCGTGATCTTTTCGGGACTGTAAAACGCCTTCCCTGCGGACCAGTAGTCACGCACATCCTGAATGACACCCGCAGGCGCCCGGATCACTCCATCCTGCTCTGCGGGATCGCTCGCAAGAATAACTGCGGCCCACTGTTCAAACCACCCTGCTGGCAGAATCTCTTCGCGTTTCTGCTCAGGTGCGCCTTCAAGCCAGCGCTGGCGAAATGCCTGAACATTAAAGCGGCGATAAGCAGGCACTGGACCACCCGGATCCAGACGAGAAACCCCGTCATTGATCCATTGCGGTGCAATCAGCGTTAATTTCTCCACCTTGTCATTGTGAGCAGCCGTATATGCGCCGGTAACCGTGCCACCCCAGGACATTCCGATCAGGCAAAGACGTGGGATGGCAAGCGTTGCGAGAAGATAGTCAACAGCAGTACTCAGATCGCGTACTGCTGTTTCGGTCCTGACCTGAGGCAGCGCAGCTTCAGGTGCACCTCCCATTCCATCAGGACGCGTTGATCCTCCGAAGCCCCGCACGTTGAGCGCATAAACGTCAAATCCTTCCCGCGAGAGAACATCCATGAATGCCCCCTCCCCAACAGGAACATCGAAAAGACTTTCTGCCGGCAACGTCGCGCCATGCATCAGCAAGATAGTGCGCTGTGAACCAAATATCTGGATGTCTGCACGTCGTTTATGGCGCAGATGAAGCGAGATATTGTCCGTATCACTCGGAATGAACAGGTTTTCCATAAGCAGATTTGTCATCTGGCGTCTCCTACATTTAGTTGCGCAAATTCCCATGCAAAACCTTCTGGACGACGCCTGACATATCCGGCACCCGTTTCCGCGAAATGACTGGTAAAGCAGAGACTCCCGCTTTCAGCCGCTTCTCCAAGAAACCACTGCCGCGAGCGCTCGGCAGGCTGAACGAATTCGCAGTAAACGGACCGCAGATCCGGACGATAAACCTGCAGAGGATGGTGCATGACATCTCCTGTAAACCACGCGTCTTCACCATCCGACCGCAGCCGGATCGAGGCATGATCGATGCTGTGCCCAGGGGTCGGATGAAAAGAGAAACCTGCAAGAAGATCTTGACCGTCGATGATAATCGCCTCTCCCAGCCCGGCTTCGATAACGGGGAGCATGCTGTCTGTATAGACACGTGGGAGTGGGCGATGGTCCGGGCGCCCTAAGATCTCTGGAGGTAGGTCTGGAGCAGGGTCAATACCGTCATTGCTGGCGCCGTATCGGGCCTCAATCACTGAGAAAACATGACGGGCTTTCGGAAAGGTCGGCACCCATTTTCCGTTGTGCAAACGCGTATTCCATCCAACATGATCGGCATGAATATGCGTATGCAGAACGGTATCAACCTGCTCCGGTTGTACGCCTGCGGCTGCAAGATGTTCGAGAAACGACGTATGCAGATGATCCAGTGCCGGTGCGGCAGGTAACGGCTTGTCGTTTCCTGTGGCGGTATCAACCAGGATATTGAGACCAGAAACCTGAACAAGCCACGCATGAGTTCCCTGCGCGAGCCCACCGGTCACGGGGTTAAATGATCCTGGCGTCAAATACGGACCGAATATTGCAAGTGCCTCAGCGTCGATATCCGGATACAGTTTGTGAGGGCGCGCGTTATCCCAATGAAGTTCGGGAATACGCGTGACACGGGCGTCACCCACTTGAAAAGCTGCTGCCATGATTGACTCAATACGATTGTTTTACGTCGCATCAGACGTTAGGGTGCGCGCAAACATCATACAAATCGATTTGAAATATGAAACCCATTGATCATTTCAATCTTCGTTCCTTCGATCTCAATCTTCTGATTGCTTTCGACGCCCTCGTTTCAGAACGCAGCGTCACAAAGGCGGCACGACGCCTTCGCATTCAACAACCCGCAATGAGCCATGCACTCGCCACCCTCCGAATGTTACTGGACGATGATGTGCTCGTCAGAACCGGTGCTGTCATGCAACCGACCGCCAAAGCGTCAACCATGGCGTCACATGTTGCGGAGTTGTTAAGGCAGGCTCAGCACATCCTGATGTCTGAGGAACAATTTGATCCTGCGACGGAACAGCGCATCTTTCGTTTCGGCTTTTCGTCCGAACTTGAAGTCTTTCTGATGCCTAAACTGACGGCCTATTTGCAACGGCATGCACCTGGAATACGACTGCTGTCACGTGGATCTCCTCGGAGTGAGGTCTATACATTACTGGATACGGGGGCGCTGGATATCGCAGTTGGGTGTTTTGATTTCGGTTTGGAACGCCATTGTGGGGTATCGTTGTATGAGCAGTCTCTCGTCTGCTGCTTCAACCCGAAGCTGATCGATCCGGATGCTCCAATCACGGTTGAGCGTTATCTTGCATTGCCCCATGTTCTCATGACGCTGAAAGATGACATCCAGGGATGCCTGTCAGACGCACTGATGCAGATTGGTCAGGAACTCAACGTGGTCCTCGCTGCATCAGATTTTCTGACGGCACTTGCTGCCGCAGCAGCCGCCCCCGTTCTGGCTACGCTTCCCAGCCGGATCGCTCAGCAACATGCCGCGCATTTCGGTTTAACGATCCGTCCCGTTCCACTGAACTTGCGTATCCCGGCAGTATCGATGATCTGGTCAGCCCGGAGTGATCGTGATCCTGCCGCAGTATGGCTGCGCGATGCTGTCGCATCAGTATTGGGTAGTCATGTAAAGTGAGATTTTTAATGGGCGCTCAAAATAGCTATGACAGATAAATCTCTCCAGAAAGAGATAGGCTGTCATAGCTTCCCCAAAGCACGAGGAGTCATGACGACTTACATCAGCAGAAATTCTGATTATAGAAAAAAATGCGCAGTCATCTTTGTATGAACGTCAAATTTTTACCAATTTGATTGCGCGCTCAGGACATGCTT
The DNA here is from genome assembly GCF_047723935.1 of Gluconobacter sp. Taxonomy (NCBI): domain Bacteria; kingdom Pseudomonadati; phylum Pseudomonadota; class Alphaproteobacteria; order Acetobacterales; family Acetobacteraceae; genus Gluconobacter; species Gluconobacter sp. Next base: position 11,283 of record NZ_JBDOBO010000053.1, on the reverse strand, counting down.
TCACACACAAACCACAAGCACGGCATTGATCAGCATGCGGGGTATAGGCGACCATCCCTCCGTGGACATAGCTCTTGATTTTGCCCACAAATGAAAGATCGCGATAATCGGACGGATCGATCTTGCGCACTTCAAACACGTCGTAAGGACATACGGCGACGCAGGCGTCTTTTCCCTCACAGCGATTAAAGTCTACGACCGGCATGACCCGTCCTGTTTGGCCGTCTTTCAGACATTTAGGTGTGATCATCGCTTTATTCCCTGACCCGCTCATTTCGCGCCTTGTTGTAAATGCCGACTTTGCCGCAGCTCCTGCGCGAACATCTCGAGCGTCGTTGTGGGCTTGCCCAGTTCCTGCCAGATTTTTTCGGCATAGAACGGATCTTCGTGATCCCCGAAATACGCAAACAAATGCGCGACGAACTTCATTTTCGGATTAAAAAGACCGATCATCCGCATGATCCAAAGTGGAGCCACGCGAATTTTAAGTGTCGGATCATAATTTCGGACAAACCGCTCCAGCGCCTGCCTGACGGAGATCGCTTCCGGCCCCTGTACGGGGCAATGTACAGGCATTGCCTCAGGATTCTGAAACGCCTCAATCACCCAGCGCGCATAATCGGCGGAGCTGATCCACCAGATTTTGATGTGTGTATTCCCGATCCACTGGAGCGCTCGACCGCTGATCATATTTGGGAGCAGGTCCATGAAATGGGTCGGCGCGAAAAACGTATGACGAATACCGGAATCCGCGATGATTTTGTGCCCTTCCATCCGAATAATATTGGGCACGATGTTATGTCTGATAGTGTTGAGCGCGGGAGGATAGGCGCCCAGAGCACCGATTTTAGCAATATAATTAATATTCAACCCTTTGATGGCGCTCATCAAGTTCCGCACACCCTCCCTCTCTTCGTAGAAGGGAAGCGTCAAATCCGCCGTGTCGGTCGCAAGGTTGAGATAGAGCGCATCCACCCCGTCGAGCGCCTTGTGCAACCCCGCAATGTCCCGCAGATCTGCCTGGGCGATTTCGACATTAGGCGGCAGTATCCTCCGAGCTTTGTCTGGCGAACGAACGATTGCCCTCACCTGAAAATGTTTTGCCAGTTCCGCTGCAACTGGCGCGCCAAGCCGCCCCGTTGCACCGATGACGCCTATAGTCCTGATCGGTTCCATCATATTTTCTGATCCATTGATATAATGATCATCTTGAGTTTTTTCGGGTCGTAATGCCGGTCTATGACGGCGTTCTGGAGGCCGAGCCCGCGCAACAGAAACCGGATAGTGTTCTCGACCAGCTTGTCTCGTGTGATGCCGTATTCAACGACCGTGATGTCGGGCAGGCTGATGAGATGCAAAGTATTCGCTAGATGATGGACGAACCATATCTCTGCATGACCGATATGAATGCCAGATTCGACGTCTCCCGCGTCTTGAGCCGCCCTGAATGATTGCGAAAAAACGCTGACCCACGGCTTTACATGCTGGTCGAGGAACGCCTTTGCGAACTGGCCATCGCCAAGCAGGCTGGCCGTCACAAGGCGTTTGGTGTCTTCGTGAGACTGCGCATCGCCAATCCCGGGAAACACCGCGTGTACGAGTATGGCAACACCCATGACCAATGTTTCAGTCGAAGGCGTCGCCTCGGCGAGAATACGGCTGCCAACTGCATTCGCTTCAACGCAGTGAGTTTCAAGCGCCGCATAAAGCACGTCCTTGCTGGTAAAGTGCCGATAAAGCAAAGCTTCGGAAACACCAGCGGCTCTGGCGATTTCCTTGGTCGTCGCACCGTCCCGACCGAGCCGGGCGAAAATGGGAGCTGCAGCGGACAGGATGGCCTGCTTGCGGTCAGTCGCGGACAATCTGGAACGGCGTGAGGTCGGCATGGGTTCTCCTTACGGAAGTAAGGTAAGTGAACGCTCACTTATATTCAAGCGCTTATTCCATTTTTCCGTATAAGATCAGGCTCGGGCGGGCATCGACGGCTTGAGAGTCTGTTTGGAAAATCGGTCTGATGTGATTCAAGCCTTGGATGTCGACGTCAGAACAGAGGGGCCGAGTGGCCAGGATCAGTTAGAAAAAGAAACACTATCCGTTTGAAATGCCAGGACTTGATCGTATTCTGGCAACAGAAGCCTCTGCCATGGCCGGACTTGCACCAATGGCTCATGACAATGGCGTGATGCATAGAAAACGTGTCATTTCAAGGGGAGGAAGATTTCTCCGTCAGCCCCTGTTTCAGGCAGGATTGGCAACTGCGTGCCATAAACCCTTCTGAAAGATGTTTCCAAACCCATGAAACAATCGGGTAAACCACACAAACTGGTGATCGTCGCTATCGTACGGCGTCTCATTGCAATCACCAATACAGTCCTCAAAACAAGGCTGCCATGACGTATTAGATCCGCCGCTCCAACATAGTTTCTAACATCTGAAATTTCCTCGCGAGATTATGAAAAATGACCAGATCGGTTCCGTTTATCTCCCGCATTCTGATCTTTCCGATTAAATCATTGGATCCGGTGGAAGTCACAAATGCGCGGGTTCTTACTAGCGGTGCCTTGGCAGACGACCGGTGCTGGGCTCTATTTGACGCACAGGGGCGTGTGGTTAACGGCAAGAACCACGCAGAGATTCATCGCATCCGCGCTGGTTTCGATCTTGATAAACGGACCGTAAGCCTACGAGATGACTCTGGTCGAGGTCTGCCTACTGTTCTGTTCAATCTTGATGGCACTGCAAGACCAATAGAGGCATGGCTAAGTCGGTTTTTCGGTTTTCCAGTCCACCTTCGGGCGGATACCACTACGGGACATCCTGATGATACGGATTCGCCTGGTCCGACTATCATCAGCGTTGCGACGCTAGAGGCGATTGGAATATGGTTCGGGTTGCCAGTCGAGCAAGTTCGGGCCCGCTTTCGGACCAATATCGAGATCGGGGGCGTCCCGGCTTTTTGGGAAGATGCACTGTTCGGAGGACTTGGAGACGAAGTCGAGTTTCACCTTGGTGGCACAGAGTGGTTGGGAATAAACCCCTGTCAGCGTTGTGTCGTGCCGTCTCGCGATCCGCTAACTGGTCAGAGAGACAATGCTTTTGCCCGCCGCTTCGCAGAGTACAGGCGCCGGACGCAGCCGGCATGGTCTAATCCCGCGCGCTTTAATCATTTTTTTCGTGTAGCGATCAATACTCGGTCTGCACGCACCGGCGTTAACACAAGGATCGCACTGAACGATATCGTTACAACGTATAACAATGCAGCGGCATGCACGGCGTTGGAAGAAAACAAACGCCCCGCAGGATTCTGAGCGGGCACCATGTATATCATTCACGTGCGAGCCGAAACGCCAGATATCCGTTCGTTCAGACGACGCCCGCTGGTAGGTGAACGGCTTCCCTTCCGTTTTATCGCCGATCATCATATGCGTATTTGCGGCCCAGTTGCTATGGTCGCCGCGGCGCTTGTATTGTGTGATGAACTCGGGACTTCACCTGAACGGATCGCCTGTGAATCGTTCGGCGGCGTTCTGTCGCACGGAGATAACCTGCCGGACACCAAGGAATATCCGATCAGCTTCTCGCTATCGGGCACAACCTACACTGCAAAGTCAAGCTCATAAAAGGCACCATCACAACCGGTTGCGAAGTCGGTCTATCGGCGGCAGACAAGAAGGCGGGCTACATCCTGGCGTGTCAGGCAAAACCTCGTGGGCCACTGCTCATGGTACGATAGTGTCCACTTAGCAGATGATCGCCAGATATGCGGTTCCAACTGGATTTCCTGGCGCCCGTGGTGTTCACCGAACCGACAAACCGGAGGGCTCTAAAAACCCTCCGGTTTTTCCAGGAGAATAAGGTCCCCATTCAGCCAAAATTGGTTCGTACCTCTTTAATTGCGTCCCTTGACGGAAGTTTTAAAGTTGATTGGCTATACGTCGATAGGAGTGTGCCAGACTAACATTCATCTCCGCGACGCTCTCAGAAAATGCCGTCGCATCCTGAGTGACCTGCGTAATCGTCAATAGATCTGTATTCGAATGAATTGTTGTCGTGGACGGAATATAAAACTGCTCCGGCAAGACGCAGTCTTCGACAACGGAATTATGCCTCACAACGCAGCCACGCTCGACCGTGCAGTTGAAGATCACGGAATTGAAGCCAATGAATACCTCGTCTCCAACAGCGCAGGGACCGTGAATGATCGAGCGATGTGCAATGGACGTGCGCGACCCGATCGTCACGGCCGCGCCGTCTTTCGAGTGGATGACAACACCATCCTGAATGTTTGATCCACTCCCGATCAGGATGGGCTCGACATGGCCATTTTCATCGGCTTCATCGGCACGAATAACAGCATAAGGACCGATGAACACATTGTCCTCGACAATCACATGACCGCACAGGATCGCGGTCGGATCGACAAAGGCGCTTTCAGAAACCACGGGAAAATCACCACGTGGATTAGGTCTCAGCATAGCCACGTTTCGTCTCCTTAAAGATCGGTCAGAATTTTGCCGGGCAGGTTATTCGACAGGGTTTCGCCTGGCTGATAGTGCATGACAGAACGAATGGCCTCTCCCCGATGCAGAAGGTCAAATGCCGTATTGATCCGATCATGAGTCATGTTGTGGGTGATGTAAGGGTCAACGCTAAACTTCCCCGCTAGCCATTCATCGACCATACCGGGTAACTGCGAACGCCCTTTTACCCCCCCAAAGGCCGTGCCCCGCCAGACCCGTCCCGTGATCAGCTGGAAAGGCCGCGTCGAGATCTCCTCGCCAGCCCCAGCGACACCGATGACTGTGCATTCACCCCAGCCTTTATGGCAACACTCAAGGGCCGCTCGCATGACATCGACCCGACCGATCGCCTCAAAGGAATAATCCACGCCGCCACCCGTCATCTCCACGATAACTTTCTGGATTGGATCGGTATGATCGGTCGGATTGACGAGATCGGTCGCCCCCAGATTTCGGGCCAGCAGGAACTTCGCCGGATTGGTGTCGATGCCGATGATCCTTGCAGCACCGGCCATGACAGCCCCCTGAATGACGGCCATGCCGATCGCACCGAGACCAAAGACGGCCACAGTCGATCCCGCTTCCACTTTCGCGGCGTTCCGCACGGCTCCCATACCTGTCGGGACGGCGCACCCCATGACGCTGGCTTTCGCAAGCGGCGCCTCTTTGGTGATCTTCGCCACGGCAATTTCGGGCAGCACGGTGTACTCGCTGAACGTGCTGGTGCCCATGTAATGAAAGATCTGGCGGCCCTTATATGAAAAACGGCTGGTGCCGTCGGGCATCAGCCCGAGCGCCTGTGTCTCGCGG
>NZ_JBDOBO010000053.1:0-5943 GCF_047723935.1 Gluconobacter sp. | reverse complement strand
CATCGGGCAGTTCGGGTCTTCGGGAATATAGAGCGGAATGACATGATCACCCGGAGCGACAGAGGTAACACCTTTACCCACATCCTCGACGATCCCCACCCCCTCGTGACCAAGAATACATGGAAAACGTCCTTCCGGATCATGTCCCGACAGGGTAAACATATCCGTATGACACAGGCTCGTGGTCACGATACGGACCAGAACCTCGCCGTCTTTCGGGCCTTCGAGATCAACCAGATCGATCTCAAGCGGCATGTTAGGTTCCCACGCAATTGCAGCTCGGGTTTTCATGAAAATATTCCTCAATAATAGCGTGTGGTAATTCGTTCAGGCCAACTCAAGGCTTTCCGACTGGCGACGCCAAAGCGGAAAGGGATCAGGGAGGCGTGCATAGCGTGACGGCTCAAAAGGGGTGTCTCCGAGATCTGGAACAAGACAGGCATCAAGTTCCTGCCGAAGTCCGGATTCATCTATATCTCCATTGCCGATGAAGACGATTTCCTGACGACGGTCGCCGAAGACCGGATCCCAGTTTCCCAATACGAAGTCCCGCCACTGATCAGTATCCGGCCACTGATTTTTCGGGATCGCCGCCCACCACAGCCCCATCGCCTCGCTTCGAACCAGAGCTCCAGCCTGACTCATTCCACCTACCCAGTCCGGGCGCGTAGCTAACCAGAAATGGCCCTTGGCGCGTACGACGCCAGGCCAGCTCCGATCAAGGAAGGCCTGGAATTCCGCTGGTTGGAACGGACGGCGCGCACGATAGACAAAATTACGGATGCCATATTCGTCTGTTTCAGGAACATGGCTGGAAAAGCCGTAAAGTTCCTTGAACCACAACGGATGCTGATGTGCCTTGTCGTAATCGAAACGGCCTGTATTCAGGATCCGCTCAACAGGAACAGACCCCATGTCGGTCTCAATGATATCAGCGTCCGAATTCAACGCACGAATGATCTGCCTCGCCGCATCAACCTGATCCGGTGTAGCGGTGGAGACTTTGTTGATCACCACGATATCCGCAAACTCGATCTGCTGGACGAGCAGATCGACCAGGGTACGCTCGTCGTCCTCCCCGGCCGTTTCACCCCGATCCTTCAGGAAATCGCTGGAAGAATAATCGCGCAGGAGATTGACCGCATCAACGACCGTCACCATCGTATCCAGCCGTGCGATATCGCTCAGGCTGACGCCACTCTCGTCACGAAACTCAAACGTTGCGGCTACGGGCAGCGGTTCCGCAATGCCTGTAGATTCAATGAGCAGATAATCGAATTTCCGCTCCTCTGCGAGCCTCCGTACTTCCTGCAACAAATCGTCGCGGAGCGTGCAGCAAATGCAGCCATTGGTCATTTCAACCAACTTTTCATCGGTACGCGACAGATTGCTGCCGCCCTCGCGCACCAGAGCGGCGTCAATGTTGACCTCGCTCATATCATTCACGATGACCGCGACCTTATAGCCCTGGCGGTTATTCAGTACGTGATTGAGCAAGGTCGTCTTTCCCGCGCCAAGAAAGCCGGACAGCACGGTAACGGGAAGTTGGTCATCCATGGGGATTTTTCCTCTAAAGCTTTGTCGGGTTTGGGGCGTCGCCATAGACGGCGTGCGGATCGAATATTTTGTGCGTTTCGCAAAAGAGGAGTGCTGCCGATGATGACGGAAGGCCTTCCTCAGCAGTGAGATCAACACGCCGATAAAAACAGCTTCGATAACCCACATGGCAGTTCGCTCCTGTGCCCGCAGTGTGAACGCGCAGCCAGATCGCGTCCTGATCGTCGTCGATCCGCATTTCGAGGACATGCTGGACCAGCCCGCTCGTGGCGCCCTTTCGCCAGAGACACTGACGGCTCCGGCTCCAGTAATGCGCCTCACGGGTTGCGATAGTGCGTGCGAGCGCCTCTGCGTTCATGACGCCAACCATCATGACATCACCGCTTTCTGCGTCCGTTGTGACCACGGTCAGCAGTCCGCTGGCGTCGAAACGTGGGGCGAGATCGCTCCCCTCCTCGACCTGCTCAATTGAGACGCGCGACCCAAATGCCGTGGACACAGAAGATACAGTTGTGCCCATCACACGCCACCCATTCCCGCCATAGTGAAGAACTGGCGCCGCAGAGATTCCGACGTCTCGAACTCGCCCAGCAGGCGGCTGGTCACCATACTCACGCCTGGCTTATGTACTCCGCGTGTGGTCATGCACTGGTGAGCCGCGTCGATCACGACCGCGACGCCACGCGGTTGAAGCACGCCCTGGATTGTATCCGCGATCTGGGCCGTCAGTTTTTCCTGGATCTGTAGACGATGGGCGAAGACGTCCACGAGACGCGCCAGCTTGCTGATGCCAACTACCCGCTTGTCGGGCAGATACGCCACATGCGCCTTACCGATCAGCGGAATGATATGATGCTCGCAATGGGATTCCAGACGGATATCGCGTAGCACCACCATCTCGTTGTAGTTACCGCTCTCTTCGAAGGTCCGCTCCAGAAGAGCGACCGGGTCGTCATGATATCCCTCGAAAAACTCCTCATAGGCCCGCACCACGCGGTCAGGCGTATCGACAAGCCCCTCACGATCAGGATCATCACCGGTCCAGGCGAGCAGGGTTCGCACCGCCTCTTCCGCCTGAGCCCGGGTCGGCCGGGTTCGCACTTGCCGTGGAACGTCCATCAGTGTGTCCATTGAGGTTTATCTGCTATTGACTATGTTATGTTATAACGTAACCATAAAGACGTTCGCCACCTATCGTCAAGCTCGGGAACCATGCCCCCTCCCTCACAGCAACATTCTGTCTCGACGGATATGACTCCACCCGCGCGCGCGCCGAAGGAAAGTCTCGGCGCCATGCTATTCATGGAAAGCTGGCCTGCACCAACGATCGACGCACCGGAAGACAGTACTCTGGGCCGTCCTGCACCGCATGTGGTCGCCTGTGCCCACGCGACAGTCGTGATGGATCTGCAGCGACCGGATGTCGATATGGTCGTGTGGGGGCGCCGGATTCCGGCAACATGGGAAGGAACTTTCACAAACTGCTCACAAGTCCCATCTGCTCTCACTCTCGCCGGCACACCTTCGGAAATCGCAGATTCCCTTGCAAACCCGGCTTTACATCAGGACTGGTCTCCCCTCATCCTGACTGATGTCAGGGACTTGTCCGCACTGTTCGGTGCGCTGACAGGAGGCGTCCGGCAGCACATCCAGCTAATAACGCCATCCCGTGGGGAGACTGCGTTCGAGTTGCCCCCCGATGCACTTCGGCTGATCTGCGCCTATGGAAGCGCCGGACCAGAGTGGTGCGGCAGTCAAAATCCAAAGAGTGGTATTGTCAGTACCCTGACACCGTTCGCAGTAGCGTTCATTAAAGGGGCGGCTGAAGGCAAACCCGGATGCCTTCATCGTCTCCCGGCAAATATCGCAAACGGTGCAAGGCCTGGGCCGGTCCTCGTGATGGATACAATTTCCCGATGATAGAGCGTGTCATGCCGCCGTCTCGCGACGCACGTCAAGGTTGCGATGCCTTCAAAAGGCGGGCCACGGCTTTACGGAATGATGTGCTCGACGTGCTGACGAAGGCAGATGTGCCACTCTCGGCTTACGACATCCTTCGGTGTGTCAGTCATCCGGATTGCCGACGAATCGCCCCGACTATGATTTATCGAGCTCTCGGAAAGCTGATCGCCAGCGGATTGGTGGGGCGGCTCGAAAGCCGAAATGCCTTCGTGCGGATCCGGGCAAACGATCCCTCTCGCCTTGTCTACTGTATCTGCGACCAGTGTGGTGCCGCGCAAGCAGTGGAAAATACACTATCCTGTCAATTGATCGACGCTGCGGCCGAGACCCTTGGATTTCAGGTCCGGCATCGGGTCATCGAAGTCCAGGGCGTCTGCGCACGATGCAGCGTCTGCCCGTCTTTCTTGCCGACACAGCAATAGCACAAGCTCCCGACACGCGCGCCCAAATGAACCGCGGCCCCTCGCCGCTCTTCTCCGTTAAGGCTCTCTCATGTTATCGACCACCATCTCTTCCCGTCCTTCATCCCACCAACCAAAGGATATGCTTGCCTGTCGTGCGGACGGAATTATCAACGATCTCTCCTCCACAGCTGGTGACCAACTGGCTGATCCTGTCTTCCGTTCAGACACCGAGGCGCTTTCCCTGATCCGCCATGACACAGCGCATGTCCTTGCGCAGGCCGTCAGTGAACTGTTTCCCAATACCGCGCTCGCGACAGGACCCGCCACGGAGCAGGGATTTTTCTACGATTTCGCGGCTGAGCACGCTTTTACTGATGACGACCTCATCCGGATCGAATCCCGCATGCACGAGATCATTGATCGTGATGAAACAATCGTCAGGGAAGAATGGGATCGCGAGAGAGCGCTGTCCTGGTGCGGGGAGAATGGACAGCCCTACAAGGCCGAGATCATCATGTCCCTGCCTGCTGATGCCACCCTGAGCTTTTATCGACAAGGCAACTTCGTCGATCTCTGCCGAGGGCCACATCTCGTCAGCACAGGACAGATCGGACACGCCTTTCGACTTCTCGGTACGGCTGGTGCCTACTGGAAAGGTGATCGCAGCAATCCAATGCTGCAGAGGATTCACGGAACGGCCTGTCGTGATGCCAACGAACTCGCCGCTTGGGAGCAGCGTCAGGAAGCAGCAGCACGGCGTGATCATCGTCGTCTCGGGCGCGAGATGGATCTGTTCCATTTCCAGGCCGAATCTCCAGGCGCGGTGTTCTGGCATCCGAACGGCTGGACACTGTTCCAGACCCTGCTCGCTTATCTGCGCGAACGTCAGAAGGCCGAGAACTATGTGGAGATCAATACACCCGACATCATGGATCTGTCGCTCTGGCAGGCCTCCGGCCATTGGGAAAAATTCGGGGAGAACATGTTCACCACTGAAACCGAAGGGCGCATCTATGCCCTCAAACCCATGAACTGCCCTGGTGGCGTGCAGGTTTTCCGCCAAGGCCTGAAGAGCTATCGCGACCTGCCCCTGCGGATGGCCGAATTCGGCAAAGTCCATCGCTTTGAACCGTCAGGAGCGTTGCATGGCCTGATGCGCGTACGTGCATTCACGCAGGATGACGCACATATTTTCTGCACACCGGAACAGATGGAGGCCGAGACGCAGCGGATCTGCCATCTCGTGCTTTCGATCTATAAGGACTTCGGTTTCGAAAATGTCCGTATCAAATTTTCCGACCGGCCTGACAAACGTGTCGGATCGGACGAGATCTGGGATCGCTCGGAGGAAGCGTTACAGCGCGGGGTCGAAGCTTCAGGCCTCTCCTACACACGCAATCCAGGAGAAGGCGCTTTTTACGGTCCCAAGCTGGAGTTCGTACTGCGTGATGCAATCGGCCGGGACTGGCAGTGCGGTACCGTTCAGGTCGATCTCAATCTGCCTCAGCGTCTGGACGCGCATTATATTGGCGCGGATGGAGAAAAACATCCGCCCGTCATGCTGCATCGCGCCCTGTTCGGTTCGCTTGAACGTTTCATCGGCATTCTCCTTGAACACCATGCCGGCCACCTGCCTTTCTGGCTTGCACCCATTCAGGTCGTGGTGGCAACAATCACCGGCGCTGCGAACGATTACGCAGTCGATCTGATTAAAGCGCTCCGCCAACGTGGAGTCCGAGCAGAGCCCGATTTGCGCAATGAAAAAATCGCTTACAAAATCCGCGAACACAGCCTCGCGAAAGTACCCATGTTGCTGATCGTCGGGAAGAAGGAAGCACAGGCAGGCACCGTGTCTATCCGGGAATATGGAAGCTCAGAAACACCAATGTTGGATATGGACTCCGCTATCAATTTAATCTCCAAAGCATCGGAGTCTCGTTTGGCACAAGTCTTTTAGCTTGTAGATGGAGGGTTCGAAAAACCCTTGGCTCTGAGCTGTTCTGTGTGATTCCATTTCTTC
>NZ_JBDOBO010000052.1:0-15815 GCF_047723935.1 Gluconobacter sp. | reverse complement strand
CTTGCAAGGATCACCTGAAAATGGGTCATCTGATGAGGCAGAACATGAACCAGAGCGACTTTGGGCATATCTATTATGATCGTGTTGTACAACTATTCTGAATAGCGTCGAAGAAACGGATATGGACCAAATCCCCATGGCCGCGTAATTTGTGAAACTCGGTCCCGGCCAGTTGTGGGACTATTTACATCGCGTAATCCAGCATAAACTGTTCAGGGTTCAAGATATTGTCTCTACGCCTTCTGCTTTCTTCCCTGAGCCTTGCAGCCATTCCGGCTCTGTACCTCGCACCATACAGTCGGGCGGCCTCTGCTGAGTCCTCGCCTTTCGCGTTCCAGCACACCTCTCTCGATGCAACAGGCGAACACCCAGAAATCTGCCTGCATTTCAATCAGAGCCTGAACGCACGAGACACATCAACACTGGCCCATTCGGTCCATCTCTCACCAAAAAGCGCTTTTACACCGCGGGTTGAGAATGACACGTTCTGCCTTGGCAACCTCGCCTTCGGGCAGGGTTACACACTAAAGATCGACCCGAATTTTGCTTCTGCTGATGGCCAGAATCTTGCCTCCCCCCTCACACTCAGCGCCCGCTTTGGGCGCCGTGATGCGCACGTTGGGCTGACAGGAGACGGCTTTATCCTGCCCGGACGCACGACCGGGCATACGCCCGCCCTCGCGATTGAAACTGTTAACGTTTCCACGGTTCGCCTCCACGTCTTTCGGGTCGCTGCCTATCAGCAATTTCCCGGCACAGATCATATCGACAGCACGATTCCTGATCTGAACCAGACCAGTTTTGACCCTTATACATTCCAGAACCTGCTGGACACGACCATGCGTGAAATCTGGCATGGCACCATGGCTATCGATCATGCCGCAGACCGATCTGTGACAACTGGCTTCCCGCTGGCAGAGACAATTGGCGCAGGACAGAGCGGACTTTATCTGGTGACGGTTGAAGACGCCGCAACACCGCCCGAAAAAAGCCCCGTGGAAACCGCGCTTAAACGTGGGAGCACCAACGCCGATCTCCTGCAAAGCCAGCCTATTTCTGCCCACTGGGTTAATCTGAGCGATCTTGGCCTGACCATGCTGCGGGGTGAAGACGGGCTGACAGTCAGTGCCCGCTCCCTGATGAGCGGGCAGCCCACTCCTGATGTGACGCTGACACTGCGCGCCCGTGATGGCGGCACTCTGGCAACAGTCACAACGGATGCGAGTGGCCTTGGGCATTTTGATGCGCCCCTGCTCCGTGGCACCATGGCAGACCGCTCCGCGGTCCTGCTGGCCAGCAAGGGAGAGGATTTCGGTTTTCTGCATCTTGACCGGCAATGGTTCGATTTTTCAGAACAGCATCTTGCGGACGCAGTCAGCCCCTTTCAGGGGAGCAGTCGCGCGCTCGTGCAACCTGACCGCGGGATCTATCGCCCGGGTGAGAGCGTGCATCTCCTCACTCTTCTGCGTGACCGGGCAGGACAGGCTATTCCAGACGCACACCCGGTTCTTGTTCTGCGCCGTCCGGATATGATGGAAGAACGGCGCATTCCGCTTACAGGTGCAGCAGAAGGTGGCTACGCGACCACTCTGCCTCTGAGCGCCAGCGCACCCACAGGCCTGTGGCAAGCTGATATTCTACTCGACCCTTCCCTACCCGCCATCGGTTCGGCCCGTTTCAACGTTCAGGATTTCGTGCCCCCCAGTATCGAAGCCAGTTTCAGGCCTCCCGCTTCCGCAACCGCCGGACAGGCCGTTATGATTGATGCCTCAGCACGCTTTCTCTACGGCGCGCCCGGTGTGGGCCTTAAAAGTGACAGTTCCTACAAACTTGTTGCCGCGACTAACCCGATCCCTAACCACACAGGCTGGGCCTTTGGGTTTGAGAATGAAGAGATACCATCAACTAGTGACGACATCATCGCAGCTCCAACCGACCATGAAGGCCATACTCAACTGACCTTCACGCCGGATATTCCTCAGGGCCTTACCCGACCGCTTGCTCTTGATATACGTGCCGGTTTTCTTGACCCCATGGGGCGGCGTGTGGGTGAGCACTTTACAATTCCCGTCCAGCGCACCGCACCGCTGATCGGCCTCCGTGTTGCAACAGATCCCTCCTCCAGCACGGGCAGTGCTGTTATTCCCATTGACCTTGCAAGTTTCGCGCCTGACAACAGTCCGGTTGCCATCGGCAAAATTCACTGGACCTTGGCACGCGTCAATCGGATCTATAACTGGTCCCACACACCCGACAATGGCTGGACCTTCAGCAGTCACACCGTGGACGTGCCTATGCGCTCGGGCGATCTTGCAACAGATGCCAAAGGCACAGCGCGGATCACCCCCACGCTAGACTGGGGCGAATATCGCCTGAGTGCCATCCCGACCGAAAGTGGCGGGGTAACAGGCAGCTCACTCCGCTTTCAGATCGGCTGGGGTGGAAGCGGTGATGCCAACACACCGGACCATCTACCGCTCAGCGTGCGCGATGCCCATATCGCGTCAGGCGGCAGCACGATCATCCACATTGGCGGTGGTTTTGCCGGACAGGCCCAGATAACACTTGCAACAGACCGTGTGCTGAACACGCGCTTCGTGGACGTTCCAAAAGAAGGGCTGGACGTGCCGGTAACCGCCACACCGGACTGGCATTCCGGCGCCTATGCACTGGTCACACTCTATCGCCCCCTCAACAGCCCCTCCGGCCTGCGCCCCCATGACCCTGTGCGAGCGGTTGGCGTCACATGGATTGGTGTCAATCAGGACACGCACCGGTTGAACGTAAGGCTTGATGCGCCAGGCACTGTCACACCACGCCACCGCATTACCATTCCCGTGACAGTTCAGGCCAGTCAGGGTCTCCCGGTAGGGCAGGTGCAGGTCGCGGTGTCCGCGGTCGATCAGGGTATTCTCAACCTCACGCATTTCACGCCGCTCAACCTGTTTGATGCCCTTTACGGTCGCCCCCGTCTCGGGCTGGACATGCTGGACAACTACGGGTCTCTCCTGCTCAGTGATGTGAAAAATGGCCAAATTCGGTCTGGGGGAGATGCAACATCAAACGACAGCAGCGCGGACGGCCCACCCGTACGAACAACGGAAAGCATCGCGTTGTTCGAGGGACCAGTCGCGCTCGACAGCACCGGACACGGCACTCTCTCGTTCGACTTACCGGATTTTGATGGCCAGCTTCACCTGATGGCCTCAGCCTGGAACAAAGATGCCGTTGGCAACGCGCAGGCAGACATCACAGCACGGGACCCGGTTTTTCCCGACCTTGGATTGCCACGGTTCCTCGCCCCGGGAGATACGGCACAGGCACAGGTCTCCATCATCAATGTTGATGCACCTTCAGCACCTTACGAAGTCCAGATTACCACGGATGGGCCGCTCCGCGTTCTCGGCTCCGGCACGCTTAGCGCCCCTGTCAAACCCGGTGGGCGCGCTGACCTGCGTGTTGCACTGGCCGCCACCCCAACCTTGCCGGGCCGCACCGCCATTGCACATATCCACCTCACATTGCACCGGTCCGGCTCATCAAAAGCCCTGCTGACACGAAGCTGGCCCATCGGCATCAGGCTGGCGCATGTTCCGATTACCGTCAGCCGGACTGTGCCGCTCCCACCCGGTAGCCATAAAACATGGGACCGTACAGAACTTGCGGGCTTCAACCCAGCAGACGCGCGGATAACCCTCAACTTCTCCGCATCGGACGGCCTTGATACCGTCGGGTTGCAAGAATCCCTGCAAACCAGCGTGTGGGGGGATTCTAATACACTCGCAGCTCAGGCCCGTGCGCTGCTACAACAAGGCAACCAGCCCCTCCCCCAAACTCGCGATCACAGAGATAGTCCGGGCAAATCCATCCAGTCAGTCATCAATACCCTTTTTGATCGCCAGAACCCGTCAGGTGAGATTGGCCAATGGGACCGCTCCGATGGCCTCAGTCTTCCCGACGATCTGGACTATCTTGCCGATTTCCTGATCCGGGCAAAAGCTGCTGGCTACCCCGTGCCGGAGGACCGGCTCGACCTGCTGCTCAACCATATTGAAAGCGAGCAGCTCCAGTCTCAAAGCGTCGATGATGACGAGCATGAGAGTGAAAGGCTGGCAGAACAGCTGAATACACGTGCTTACGCGGCATATGTGCTGGCCCGCGCGGGTCGCCTCCACCCTGATGCAATCCACACTCTCGCTGCCTCACTCGTCACGCAGCAGGATGGTAATCGTGTCAGCTATGTCTGGGCTGGCACGGCAGGCTCCAATGCACAGGCCTTTCCTCTGGCTCTTGGGCATCTCGCTGTCGCGCTCGCAATGGACGATGCACCGGTGGACAACAGCGCGACATCACCAGAAGCACTGCTGGACGCAGCCATCTCGGCACTCGGGCCACCCCGCACCGAAAAGCCGGATTTGTGGGATTACCGATACTGGACCTACGTGCGCGATCTGGCCGGGCTTGCTGCCTTAACAGCCGAAGCGCATGACGACCAGCGCACCCGCCTGCTTATCGGGCGGTTTGGCAAGTTGGCTCTGTCGCCTGATATGCTGACAACCGCGACCAAAACGGCACTGCTCGAATCTGCCAGTGCTCTGAACAGGGATACTGACGGCCGGAGTGTGCGTGTGCAGGGGCGCTCCAACACCACGCCACTGCGCCTGCCGCTTACCTATCCGTTTGATTCCACCGCACTCGAAAAAGGTCTTCAGGTTGAAAATACTGGCAGGAAGATGCTGTTCAGCACCCTGACCGTGCAAGGCGAACCAGCCGGGGATGTCAAACCTCTCACCAAGGGACTGACCCTGACCATGCAGGGTTTTACCCTGACTGGCCAGCCATTTGACCTGACACATATGCAACAGAATGACCGATTTATCGTCAGTCTCAAAGGCACGGCCCTCCACCCTGGTCAGTATCTGGTGGGCATTACCAGCCTGCTTCCTGCCGGATGGGAAATTGAGAGCATTGTGTCTCCTGAGGATGTCGCATCTGATGACCATGACAGCGACGACCCTGAAAACGACCGCGCAAAACTCCCCTACGCTTTTCTGGGCACGCTCAGCAACACCGAACATGCTGCAGCACTGGATGATCGTTTTAGTGCTGCGGTGCGCTTCACCACACAGTCTCCAGACCTTACGGCGCGGGGTTTCCATGTCGCTTATATCGTCCGCGCCATTACGCCGGGCCGCTTCACTCTACCAGAAGCCATAGTCAGCGCACAGCGTCTGCCGAGCCTGATGGCGCGCACGGCATCAGGGACTGTCGAGATCAGCGCACATTGAGGGATTTTCGCCTCCTCGCCAGAAACTGTACACTAGGCCTGCTGCTCACCAGCCTCCTTCCGGCGGGTTTGCTGGTGGCCGACCGTTTTAACCCGCCAGACCTGTATCGGGCCGAGCAAGCCGCCCTTCTTGTTCAAGCCCGCGACCATACATTGCTTGACGGCCATACAAGCCGCGATGGCTTCTGGCGTCTGCCGGTTGAAAGCCAGAATGTTGATCCGACCTACATCACACTCCTGCTGACGACAGAAGACCACCGCTTTGAAAGCCATCCGGGGGTTGATCCGCAGGCCCTTGCACGCGCCATCTGGCAACTGGCCCAGCGTGGTCATATTGTCTCTGGCGGTTCAACCCTAGCCATGCAAACAAGCCGCCTCCTTACCCCACATCGTCATACATGGGGCGGCAAGCTGCGGGATATCCTGCGTGCCCTCCAGCTTGAATGGCGCTTCGGCCGCCAGGGCGTGTTGAACCTTTACCTTACACTGGCTCCTGAAGGTACGAATATCGAAGGCATCCGTGCGGCATCCCTACTCTATTTCGGGCATGAACCCAGCCATCTGACATCCACCGAGGCTGCGTTCCTTGTCACTTTACCCCGGCGGCCAGCCGCACTCCGTCCAGACCGCCATCCCAATACCTTGCTGAACGCAGCACAGAGCACACTGCAACGCGCCACTTCATTAAGACCTGTTGCATGGCCAACACCAGACACACGCGGCGTGCCGCATGACGCCCCTGAACTCGCCGGTCATTTTATCAGCGCAGGACGCAACGGTGTGGTGGTGACAACGCTTGATGCACGGCTCCAGCGCAACGCACGGCAAGTGCTTGCCAACCACCCTGCCCCGCTGCGTGGAACATTTGCCGCACTGATTGTTGACCACGAGCGGCAGATCATTGCATGGGTCGGAGGGGCCGAGCATAAAGCTCCGGGCAATGCGATAGATGCTGTTTTGGCGCCCCGCTCTCCCGGCTCCACACTCAAACCGTTTGTCTATGGGATGGCGTTTGAAAAAGGCTGGATGACCCTCCACACACGTGTGCGCGATAGCCGACTGGCCATTGGCGGCTATGCCCCCAGAGATTTTGACCATGCTTTCCGGGGGGAAACCACTGTGAGTGAAGCCCTTCAGCTTTCACTCAATGTCCCTGCCATTCAGGCGCTGGAACGGGTTGGCGCCTCCCGGTTCATGGACCGCCTCTCCAGCTGCGATGTGCGATTGCGACTACCCAAAAACCCGGATGGCACACAAAGCGCACCGAGCCTCGCAATCGTTCTCGGGGGAGCAGGCATCTCACTCCATGACCTGACAATGTTGTACGCGGCACTCGATCATAATGGTTACGTCACTCCCCTGCACCATGAACCAACAGGCCCGAAAGCGACAACGTCCGAGACGGTCCTGCTGTCCAGCAGAGCCAATGCCGATATTCGTACAATCCTGCGGGGTACCGCTCCACCGGCTGGCGTAGCATCATGGGAGGACGTTGCCTTCAAGACAGGCACATCCTATGGCAACCGTGATGGATGGGCGATGGCCTCTACCCCGCAGGCAACAGTCGGTGTATGGGCCGGACGCCCGGACGGCACCGCCTCTCCAGGGCTGACAGGACGGGATACGGCGGGACCCGTGCTGGCAGATCTCCTCTCTCTGGTTTCACTCCCGCATAAATCAGCCCCGACAGCCAGTATTCAACCTCATCGTGCTGTTGCAGTCCTGTCACCTGCCCTGCGTGTCCTGCAACACGGACAGGCACCACAGATCATCTTTCCACGCAACCATTCCGAAATTGAAAGCCGCTCTTCTGATGGCACGATGCTTCCCATCGGGCTGGAAGGCTCAGGCGGCCATCCGCCTTATCATTGGTATATCAATGGCACTCCGCTAAATGTGCCGCCCGGTGCGCAACCATCCTGGACACCCGATGCACCCGGCTTTGCTCACGTCACTCTTACGGACGTGCAAAATGCCCATGCGACCATTGATATTCGCATACGATAAAATGGAACCTTCTTGCATTGTTAATTTATTTTATAACGTGCTTTCTTTTTTAGCCAATTAATGCCTATTAAGTTTTGAAATTCTTTGCAGTCAAACGTGGGATCTTCGCCCACCAGCGCGACCGCAGTCTGCGGCAGACCCCACGGGAATGATCATGCGGAGATCATGATTTATGCGTCAGGACGCTCGGTGGTAGCTTCGGGCGCATCATCATGCGCCGATCCAGCACAGGCCCGTCGGTCACAAAGGTGCCATCGCCAATAGCGTGCAGGGAAGAGCGTTCCTTGCGATGCGGGTCGGCATGGACCGCAACCCCTTCAAGAATGACGATGCCATACGGCGCGATGATGTCGATGACGCGACATTCGATGTTCGCCAGACATTCAATCAGAAGCGGCGCTTTCACCCTGTCAGCCTTACGGCGGGCAAGACCGAATTTTTCGAACTTGTCCGTATCCCTGCCAGAGCAGAGACCAATCCCCACGACTGTGTCGAGCATGTCAGCGGATGGAATGGCGAGCACACATTCCCGCGTTTTCTCAATCGCCTCCCATGAGTAATTCCAGGGACCAGTGGTGATGGCGAAACGCGCGTCGAAATCCAGCACCATGGTCCATGTGATCGTCACGACATTGTCGCGCCTGCCGTCATGCGTGGTCACAAGCGTTACCGGCCCGGATTCCAGAAACGTAAAAGCCTGATCAAGGGGAAACGGCTGCATGGCAATCTCCGTCCGGTTGTCGCTGATCCAGATCTTATAGCACGGCTTCCATGCCTGATTATATTGAGTATTTATGCCATACGGCGTGACCTTGTGGAAATTGAAGGGGCAAACCACATTTTTTACAGCGAGGCTACCCCACGATTTTGACATGGAGACGAGAATCAAACTGCTGAATTTAATGGGAAAAAATTCCGCAATTCGGGGTAAAGAAATTTCACCAGTTATATGTCAGGTTTCCATATACTCGGCGACCCTGGCCTATATAACAAGTCCCGCCTGCTCCACAGGTAGTAATATAATATTTATTCGTCAGGTTCGACATGGCCAATTGCGCCTTCAACCCTCGTAGGGCAGGTAGCACTTCGCCAAAATCATAATGCGCGCCAACATCAAACAGAACGTACGCAGGGGTCTTAAAAGACTCAACGTTACCTGCATAATTAAATCCAACATATCTCAAGCCCCAGTTGATCCCAAATCCTCTCGCCCAGGCTTTTGGAAGATTGTAGTCAAAGAAGACAGAGAACATATTTCGTGGAGTTTGAGGAACCGATTTACCTTCTTGTGATATCGCCTCTCCATAAAACTCTCCGATGTAAGGATTATATTTTCGCGATGTTAAATTACTTTTTGCGAAGCGGGCATCTGTGTAGCTATAAGACGCAAGAACGCGCAAGTCCCGTGTAATGTTTGCGTTCGCTGATACCTCAAACCCTTGCGATTTGACACGCCCCGCATCTTCTGAATATCCCGCATGGATAAGATCACTTATCAGGTAGTGATCCTCGTCTATGTGAAATGCGGATGCTGTTACTAGAATATTCTTGTTAGGAGCTTTATATTTTAGGCCCGCCTCCATCTGCTTGCCTTGTAAAGGGGCGATGAGACGCCCTTGCCAATTCGTGGTGTCCTGAGGTGTGAATGACGTCGCGTAGCTGAAATAAGGAGAAAGACCGAAATCAAAATTATAAATCAGGCCAGCCCTCCATGTAAATTTGCTTTGCGAGTATGATGTATAGTGTTGACCGGTGCTGTAATTATAAGAATGCGATTGATCGTTAAACCAATCCTGACGTCCCCCTAAGATAACTGATAATCTTTTCCATTTTATCTGATCCTGAAAATAAACACCTTCCTGAAAATAACTCCATGTTCCATCGTAACCTCGCACATGGCAACCAGAACTCGAAGTGATATTCAAGCATGGCGTAAACTGTGTCGCCTGTGGATTATAGAGATCAATAATCGCATCTGTTGATGATATTATATTATTTTGATTTAAATCATAATGCCGAAAATCTGATCCGACTACCCACGTATTCTTTACATTTCCAATTTTAAACTTTCCATCGAGACGAGTGTCAAAAGCTATGCTTTCGGAAGAGTAATTTCTTGTCTGTGGTCTATAATACTGCAGATTAGGAGTGGCGCTATCAACACTCCCATCGTTGTAAGAATCTTTACTATTTTGTACTGTTTTTTCATAGCGAAGCACCTGACTGAAATTGATGTATTTATTAAATTCGTGCTTAAATTGGTATTCGAACATGGCATTTTTTCTGGGTTTTTCATTCCACCAGTTAGTCAAGCCAGCAAAAGTGCTGCGTGATATCCGCCGGTAGCCGTCCGTAACTAAGCTGCCTTGTGCCGGATATTGTGCTCCAGCATTTGCTCCGTTCGCTGGCGTGTAAGAATAAGAGCCTATAAGAGTCAGAGATGTACGCGGATCGATATCCCATGTGAGGGAAGGAAGAATACCGACACGTTTGTAATGAGTGTAATTTGACTGGGCTCCTTGTGTATCGCCGATCGCTGCAATGCGGTAACGAACGTTCCCAGATTTTGTGATTTTGTCGCTGACATCGATGGTCGCTTCGTAGCGGTTCCAGTTTCCGAAGCCAACAGAGACCTGATGAAGGGGAGTATCAGTGGGCTTTTTAAGGGTCATATTGACCAAGCCACCTGGCGCGGACTGTCCATACATGACAGAGGGTGGCCCATTAAGCACTTCGATCCGCTCAAGAAAAGAGGTCTCGCCTGACGTCAGGGACGTGCTCATCAAACCGTCAACAAACTGCTGAGTACTAAATCCACGCAGCTTGATCGCGCCACCGCTCCCGAGTGCTTCGCCTGACGAATACGAACCATATGGTTCCGAATAAACACCGGGACTATAACGTAACGCTTCCTGAATGTTTTGTGGTTGTTGATCGATCATCTGCTGTTTTGTGATCACATAAATTGAGGTCGGTATCTCCGTGATCGGTGTGTCGGTCTTTGTTCCTGCCATGGTAGTTGTAGCGACATACCCTACCCCAGGCCCCGTGGGGTCCTGATACGCAACTTTTCCACCGACACGCACAGGACCAAGCGTGATATTGGCGGAGGCCTTAACGATCACGAACGCATCGTGGCCTTTCGCTATATAAGAGAGGCCAGAGCCGTTCAAAAGCTGTTGGAGTGCTGAGGACGCGGACATCGTCCCCGATACGCCCTTCGTCACGACGCCGCGTGTC
Organism: Gluconobacter sp.; assembly: GCF_047723935.1. Classification (NCBI taxonomy): domain Bacteria; kingdom Pseudomonadati; phylum Pseudomonadota; class Alphaproteobacteria; order Acetobacterales; family Acetobacteraceae; genus Gluconobacter; species Gluconobacter sp. The sequence continues at coordinate 5,281 of NZ_JBDOBO010000052.1, read as the reverse complement.
AGATTTCCGTCAGCCGTAATCTGATAACCGGCCTGCTGCCCAAAGATCGCCAGAGCCGACCCCAATGGTTGTGCTGCGATAAGAAAATTTACGGCTTGCTCAGTTGATTGCTGACTGGCGATTGTCGCCGTTGCAGCCATAGCCGTATCAGCGACACCAAAACTCAAAGCAGTGCTAACCATAAGAAAACACGCGAAATTTCCGCGTGACAAAACGTGGTAGGCGGACGATTTCACAGCGTTTCCTCCAGATGAAAAGAACAGCGCCGCATAGAATGCGATTTCTTCGCATTTGCGGCTTCTATTCCTTCCACGTACGAGAGAGGATGTTTTCAACGCGCCGTTGAAAAAAAATCTGTCCGGCTGGAAAAAAAGAGCCGTCGGCCCGTCAGAAAGCTGTGACCAAGACAAGCCACGGAGTCAGTTCAGTGACACGAACTTTCTGTTGTTCCGCCATCAGCTTCAACGTCGCCACCGGGTCATCCAGACGGTAGAAACCTGTCACCGAAACCTTGGACAGGCCACGACCGACAACGACTATCTTTCCCCGATAGAAAGGACGGAGACGATTGATCGCCTCAGCCATAGGGGCGTCCTGAAGCGAAAGCTGATTATGCCGCCATCCCCCGATCAACGGGGTTGTGCTCGCCCCTTCAATTGCTCCTGTCTCCAATTTGACGGCTGCCGCCTCCCCTTGCTTCAGCGATCGTGTCAGTCCGTGGCCGGATTGAACTGCGACCTCTCCTTCCGCAACCTCCACTCTGACGCCGCTATCGCTTTCCGCAACATCGAACGCAGTACCGATATCCCTGACTGTCACACCATCGACAGCGACAGAAAATGGTCGAGCCGGGTCATGCTTAACCTCAAAGTAACCCTCGCCGTAGCGAAGCTCCACCCCGCGTTGTCCTGGCTGATATGCTAATTTGAGCGCTGAACGGGGAGCCAGGAATATGCGAGTGCCATCAGCCAGCGTGAAGGTTCGTGTCTCTCCCGCTTTCGTCACATAATCAGCACAAATCCCGCGCCAATCAGTCAAGCCTACGCCCAGAACGACCACTGCACACGCACCAGCCACGGCAACGACCCGAATGGTCCATCGTTTTCGACGTAGCGTCGGATACCGGACAGCACCTTGAGGATCACGGGTAAATGGCTCCCATTGAGCCCGATGCGTCGGAGACATTCTGCCGATAAGATCGCCTGTCTGCTGGATCGCCGCCCAAGCAATAGCATTTGCCTCACGCGAGGCCCGCCATTGCTCGAAGCGTGCATAAAGCTCGGCATCATCAGGAGCTTCCTTCAGGAGAATATCCCAATCCGCCGCTTCTTCTTCAGCCTGTTCGTCGATCCCGCCGTTTGCCGTCGTCATCACCACCCTTGATACTCGCCCTCAGACACCGTCAGCCTTACATGACTACCGGATAGGCTATCATTCTTTTATCAGACGATTGGGAACGTCTTTATTCGTCATCAAGCCGACGGCGGCAGTGGCGTAATCCGCGCGAGATCATCGCATGAACGGCGGGTACAGTCATATCGAGAAAGGCCGCAATTTCGACCAGCTTGCAGCCACCGATTTTGTACATTTCCAACGCGATTCGGGTTCGTTCCGGAAGGTCCGCCATCGCCGCATCCAGACGAACAATCTGCTCCCTACCAGCAACTTCCGCTTCTGGTGATGGTCGATCATCAGGGAAAGAGTCGTAAAAAGTCTCGCTCTGTACGGCTTGATCCTCGAACTTCGCGGCGCGCCTATAGCCTGTGATGGCGAGATTCCTAACAATCCGATAGAAATAGAACAAAGGTTGTTCGATGGTGCGACCACCCGTCTGCCGCAGATGGTCTGCCTTGGCCCAAGCTTCCTGAACAATGTCCTCCGCATCCGCCGATCTGCCGGAAACTCGCCCCGCGTAATCGATCAGCGTCGCGCGATGTTTGAGATACGCCTCAAAGACCTTGTCTTTCGTCACATCCCAAACTTTCTTTTCAATTATATGTTCGCACCACGCAAATGAGAATGGTTATTATTTTTTAACGCACTCCAGCGTTTCTAGCAAGGCGAGGTCGCGTACGAGTCATTCCACGAGACTGACCTCTGGAATACACACACCCGCTCAGGCATACGAGATATTGCGATTTGTTCGCATTATTATTAGAATCCGATTCTGCCCGTCTACGAACGGCACGTGAGGAGAGAAGGTAGCTGAACATGACGGGTTCCGGTTCCAGAACCTGGCCGGAAATATTCTCTGAGCAGAGACCCGGCCTGTTACGCTTCCTGCTCCAGAAACTGGGCAATCGTGAACTTGCCGAAGACCTTACTCAGGACGTGTGGGTCAGGATCGCAAGGGGCGGCTGCACCATCATGCCGGATAACCCCGCCAAATACCTCTACCGGATTGCCACCAATCTGGCGATCGACCATCTGCGGCGCGCACGCCACGGCATTGAAGTGCAGGCCGACGACACCCAGACCGAAAATATTGTCGCCGAAACCGTTTCTCCCGAAGATGCCACGATACAGCGCGACCAGATCGAACGCCTGCGCGCGGCGCTGGATACCCTTCCTCCACGCAGTCGCGAGATTTTCATACTCGCCAAGTTTGAAGGGCTTTCCTACCACAAGATTGGAGCGATGCTCGGTATGACCCGGCATATGGTCATGAATCATATGATGACTGCCCTGACCGCTGTGGAAGATGCGTTGGAACCACCATCAGGCGAGCCCGAAAAATAATTCCTGTTTCTTCCCCCCTTCCCGCTCGTCATCCGTCTTTCTGTATAGAGGGGCATTCACGCCACCTCTTCGGCTGGGCAAATACGGTCCACGAGATCATTGCCGGATATCCAGAAAGACCACGAACACCATGACGCACCACAAATCCGATGCCCATATCCGGCAGGAAGCGCGCCAGTGGCTCATGGTCCTGAATGACGCCGATGCGACAGAAGAGGAAAAACGCGACTTCGCATTATGGCTCAGTGAGGGAGACAGAGAAAAACAGGCGTGGGAGCGGGCAAAAGGCATGTGGTCCCGTCTTGATGACCTCGCCCCAGCACTGACACCCTCTCCGACGAACGACAAGCCTGTAGCCGCGAATGACGTTGGCTCATTCCGGGTAAGCCGCCGTCGTATGATAACTGGAGCAGCCGCAGCAGTCGTCGGCATGGCATCTGGCGGCAGCTATCTTCTGACCCATCCCGAAGTCTTTGCAGACCACAGGACGGGCACGCAGGCAGGCAAAACCGTAACCCTGGCGGATGGTTCGCTGGTGGAGCTTGCCCGCAGTTCGGCCATCTCCGTTTCATGGTCACCGCAGGTCCGGCGTGTTACCCTCCATGAAGGAGAGGCCCTGTTCACTGCCCGGCACGATCCTTTGCGGCCATTCATCGTGGATGCAGGCCCTGCCGTTACACAGACAGCAGGTGCCGTCTTTGACGTGAACCGTCTGGACGACACCACTTTGGTGACAGCCATTGAGCACGAACTGACCGTTACCCCGCCACAGGGAGGTATGCTGCTGACAGCGGGCCAGCAGATGCGTTGCGCGCCGGGTGAAACCCAGGGACCGCTGGCCGTGGACACAGCGTCCATCCTCGGCTGGCGGAATGGCCGGATTGTTGCCGATGGTATGAGGCTGGCTGACCTTGCGACAGAACTTTCGCGCTATCGGAGGGGCCGCATTCTCATCACGGACTCCCGCCTCCGCGATCTTCCCGTGACAGCAGCGCTCGACGCCCGCAATCCTGACGCCGCGATTGAAACACTGGCAGGCTCGCTTCGCCTGCGCGTCCGGCATTTCACGCCCTGGCTTGTCACCCTGTCTGCCACAAGCTGACCGGGTATCCAAAAAAAATCACAGAAAAAGCGCTTCACCGCCGACCAATGCCGTTCGTCGTCCGTCTTTAACAATAGGTGCGATTTTTTCGCATTTGCATATGACGGCGGGCATTGCCCCTTGCACAAGGACGACGGTAAGAAACCATGCATCCCAAGATCGCGACGGCCGGTGCCGATCTGCTCTCCGTAAATCCCAGAGAACGCGCGATCAGAGCGCCCCTCGTGACACTTTCCCTAGTGCGCATGCTCGGCCTGACAACGGCGCTCGCATCCGTCGTCATTGTCCCTGTAAAAGCGGCATCAGCCGATACCCCTGCCTCCACGGCTGCGGTCGAGCGGAAATTCACATTGAATATTCCTGCTCAAAAACTGTCATCGGCACTTGTCGCGTTGTCGAACGCAACGGGCACACAACTTGCCTACACCACACAGTTGAGCGACGGACTGCGTTCTTCTGCAATTTCCGGCACGATGTCCGTCAATGCAGCCTTGGCACAAGTCCTGAGCGGAACTGGTCTGACTTACCGGTTCAACGGTAATACCGTCGTACTGACGAAAGCCTCAGCCAACATCACCCTCGGTCCTGTTCGTGTAGGGGGGACAGTCACGCATCAAGACCCCACTGGGCCCGGAATAGGATATGTCGCCACAACTACCACGGCAGGAACAAAAACCGATACTCCAATCATGGAAATCCCGAATTCCATTTATGTTATTACAAAACAACTGATGGTAGATCAGCAGCCTCAGAATGTGATGGAAGCATTGCGTTATACACCCGGCGTCTATGCCGAGTCGTTAGGGACTGCAAACACGGGCGCGCCGGATAGTCAAAATAACGCAGGCGGTGGATTCTTGCAGAGGGGGTTTTCTTCTATGCAGTTTGTTGATGGGCTGCAAACCAACTCGGAGAGTGCAGCCGAAACCTCATTTCTTGAACGTGTAGAAGTCGTAAATGGTCCGGCATCAGTGATGTATGGTCAAACGAGTCCTGGTGGCTTAATCGGGATGAGCTTGAAAAAACCTACAGACGTACCGTTGCACCAAGTGTCTTTGGGTTTTGGAAATTGGGGGCGTTATGAAGCCACGTTAGATATGAGTGACAAGATTACAAAATCTGGAAATTTGCGCTATCGTATTGCTACAATCGGTGACACTCAAGGTAATCAGACCGACTATACAAAATATCATCGTGTCGGTATGCTGCCGTCGCTTACGTGGGACATCGATAATAAAACGTCTCTAACGTTGATCGGTAGTTACGTTTATACTCCAGGTGCTGGGACATATACCGCTGGTTACCCGGCGCATGGCACGCTGTTGCCTGGCGAATATGGAAGAATCGCCAGAAGTACTTTTTTAGGCGAACCCAACTGGAACGAGAGTTCCTCAAAATCTGCTATGTTTGAATATTTATTTAAACATGATTTTAATAAAT
>NZ_JBDOBO010000051.1:0-15935 GCF_047723935.1 Gluconobacter sp. | reverse complement strand
CGAAGAGGATCTTCCTGTGGCGATTAAAGACCCTAAAATCATCGAGCATCTGAACACGCAGTTGACCAACGAGTTAACGGCCATCAACCAGTATTTCTTGCATGCACGGACGTTGCGTCATTGGGGCGTGACGCTGCTGGGTAAAAAAGAATACGAAGAATCCATTGAAGAAATGCGTCATGCTGACTGGCTAATCGAGCGCATTCTCTTCTTGGGCGGGTTGCCTAATGTTCAGCGCCTAAATCAAATTTTGATTGGACAGAGCGTTGAAGAGATTCTGGAATGCGATTTAAAGCTTGAGAAAAAAGCTCTCGAAGATCTACGTGAAGGCATCGCGTATTGTGAGAGCGTACGGGATTATGTTTCTCGTGATCTTCTTCTTAAGATTCTCGTGAATGAAGAAGAGCATGAAGACTTTATTGATCGTCAGTTCGATCTGATTAAGCAGGTTGGAATCGAGCGGTACATTCAGACCAATTCCGCAGCAGCTCCTGATCAAGACTAAATGCTTCGAAAATGCTCGGTAATCCCGGGCATTTTTTAGTTCTCTAAATTAACAGTATGCGGTTTGTGTCGGTGGCTGTGCGATTTTCGTATTGGCTAGACCGAGATTTCGTCGCTCCTGAATGGCCTGTTTCAAAAGGCAGACCATTCCTGGAACGCAGTTTCCACACTGAGCACGGCACTTCTTGGCGGTGTAAATTTCAGAAGGTCGGGAGGCTCCAGCATCAATGGCCGACTCGACGTCTTTGTGGGAAAGTGCGTTACATGAACAGATGATCATGGGCTGCTCGTAGCGTCCTATCATGAGGCAATAATTTCCCATACCCCAAATGAGATTAGTTCGCAAATGCAGTTCGATTAAAATTTGCTTATTTTGTCTGGCTAATGTTTTGAGTGCTCCAACGCTGTACAACGGGCCTGATGGCAAAATTGCTGTGAATACGGATCACGCCCGGGAGGCGAGAGAGTTCCTCTTTGTGGATTCGTTCGTAGTCTGCCAGGTCTCGGGCTGCCACATGTAGAAGATAGTCTGCTTCACCAGTCATCAGGTAGCACTCACGAATGTCGGCGCATTCCTTAATGCGTGCTTCAAAGCGTCTTAGAGCTTCGTCCGTCAGGCGTTCCAAAGTTATCTGTACAATGACTGTTGTCAGGTTATGTACAGACCGATCGTCGATGACGGCATGGTAACCTCGGATGATGCCTTTCTCTTCAAGCATTTTGACACGTCGAAGGCATGCTGAGGGTGAAAGACCAACGCGTTCCGCGAGGTCTGCATTGCTCATACGGCCGTCATGTTGCAGAAGGCGAAGAATGGATTCGGTGGTGCGATCGAAGATCATGTCACAATTTTCCGTCTTCCTTGGTCGTATGCTGCATATATAACGTTTGAGACTGAAGAATATGCTGAATTTATGCAGGAAATTTCATTTCGATTTGCGATAGGGTGACGTATGACGATCTTATCAGCTCCCCACCTTTGGCCTGCCTCACGGGCGGGTGCCACTCTTGTGGTCGATCTCAAGGCTATCGCCAGAAACTATCGCTTTTTGAGGGATAAGGTGGGAACGGCAATTTGTGCTGCTGTTGTGAAAGCGGACGCCTATGGGCTGGGTGCTGAGCAAGTCGCACCTGTTCTCGAACGGGAAGGCGCAAAAGAATTCTTTGTCGCTCATGTTGATGAGGGAATCGCTCTACGTCAGATCGTCTCACCCGAGACCCGAATTACGGTTCTGCATGGGCCACGGCCGGGGGCAGCAACTGAGTGTGTCTATTTCGGACTGCGGCCTGTTCTCAACAGTCTTGAACAAATAGATCTCTGGAAGCGCGAGGCAGCGCGTGAAGGGACCGTTCTGGAGGCTGTTATTCAGGTTGATAGTGGTATGTCCCGTTTCGGTCTTTCCTGGGGAGACGTCCGGAGGATCTCCGATGATAAAAGTCTTCTAGACGGTATCCGTCTTGGACTGGTGATGAGTCATCTGGCTTGTGCCGACGATCCATTCAGCGAGGCGAACCAAATGCAGCGCCAAAGATTTCGAGACATGGCTGCATTAATGCCCGCGGCTCCCTTAAGTCTCTCCGCTTCCTCGGGAATATTCCTTGGTACGGATTACCATATGGAGTTGGTCCGGCCTGGTGCGGCTCTTTATGGAATCGCTCCTAATGCTGAAGCGCCTAATCCTCTGCAGCAGGTTGTTTCTCTTCGCGCACGTGTCCTTCAGTTACGTGATGTGGGAGTGGGCGATGCTGTTGGGTATGGTTTGACCTACCGCCCTGGTGAACCACGCCGTATTGCGACTGTGGCTGTGGGATATGCTGATGGTTTTTCCCGGCATAATAGCGGTACGGGTTATGCATGGTTGGGAGATATTGCGTTGCCCATCGTCGGGCGCATCTCCATGGATTCTTTGGCGCTGGATGTGTCTGCTGTTCCGGAGTCTCAGCTACATGCGGATATGTACGTGGATCTGATTGGGCCACGCAGAAGCGTTGATGATGTGGCCGCATCTGCGGGAACTATCGGATATGAAATTTTGACCTCTCTCGGCGGACGATATTATCGCGAATATGTGGAGTAGAGTCATCCGATTGGAGCTGTAATCCCGTTTCAATGATTGACAGGGCTGTTTGAAAGACCCAAATACACGAATGAGCATCGCAAGTTGTTCAAGTGCCCTTTCTTTTGCGTTGAATTCGGAAAATTCATGTATCTTCGCCGCGATCGTGCCCTGACAGCTGTTTCAATCATGTTGGATGTTGCTTTTCATGCGGGGCGTTCCGGTGTGGTGAGTGGCGCGGATATTGCCAAGCGGGGTAATATGCTGCGTCGCGGGATTGAGCCTGTTCTTCAGGCTCTTTCAAGAGAAAAGCTTCTGGATAGTGTGCGAGGCCCCAAAGGCGGTTATCGGTTGGGCCGTCCGCCGCGGACGATTACCGTGCATGAAATTGTTCAGGCCGTTACAGAAGAGCATACCCCGGATGGTGAAGCCGCCAATCCGTTGATAGAAAAGGTTCTTGAACCTTTTTGGGCGTCAATGAATGTTGAACTGGCCAAAAAGATGGATGCTGTGACCTTGGAAGGGTTGCTGCGTCAGGCCGAGGAAGCGGGAATGCAGAGACCTAATCGGGCTCCGATATCATTCTCGATATAACTATAATAATTAGTTATAAAAAATTATCACTAAATTTTGTTTATTGAGGTTGGATAATTCACCATAATGGATCATTATTTGATTCGTTATGGTGAATTTTTCGTTGCTACGGTCAGTCCTTTTTCATTCGCAGCATCACGTTGGGAAGATCTTCGGAGCTTCTTTCAAGGTCATGCAAGGGGAAACCTGCGAGTTGATGGTTTATCCTATGTCAGTTTCGTTCCTGCGGAGGGCATTATGAAACGACCAGTTCGTGTTGGAGCAGGTGAGAAGCTTGTTTTGACGGCTAATCGCCTTCTGGACGGAAGAATCGTCTGGCGCGATCATGATGGACATTGGGCGGCTCGAGTTGGGGCAGCGGAAAAACTAGATGCTGACGCTGTGAGCGATGTTCTTGAGGGAGCGCAGGCGCGTGCCCAGCAGGATGGTGTCGTAGGTGTATATGAAGTGGCTGTACGCGACGTTGATCCTCCGGAGCCTGTGACGGTGCGTGAGCGAATCCGTGCGCATGGTCCGACTGTACATCCGGAATTTTCAGTGGAGGCCGGGCAATGAACGCTCCTGTTGGCCATTACCAATACGATCAGATTGACCGCGATTTTCTGGCCGCTCGCATCGACGAGTTTTCCGGGCAGGTAACTCGCCGTATCGATGGAAGCTTGAGTGAAGACGAATTCAAGCCGCTGCGGCTGATGAATGGTCTGTATCTTCAGCTTCACGCTTACATGTTGCGGGTCGCTATTCCTTACGGAACGATCGACAGTCAGCAGATGCGGATATTCGCGCATATCGCGCGTCGGTACGATCGTGATTATGGGCACTTTACCACGCGTCAGAATATTCAGTTTAACTGGATAAAGCTGGAAGAAACTCCGGACATTCTGCGCGATCTGGCGAAGGTGGACATGCATGCCATTCAGACCAGCGGAAACTGCATCCGGAATGTGACGTCTGACGAATTTGCGGGTGCGGCTGCGGATGAAGTCGTGGACCCGCGTGTTCATGCGGAAATTCTGCGCCAGTGGTCTACATTGCATCCCGAATTCACGTTTTTGCCGCGGAAATTCAAGATTGCTATTTCTGGCAGTCCGAATGACCGGGTTGCAGCTCGTTTCCATGATATTGGAATTCTGGCTCGCAGTGGCGCAGACGGGCGTCCTGTTTTCCGGATCTTTGTAGGGGGAGGCTTAGGCCGTACGCCTATTATCGGGCAGGAAATTTTTGATGCGGTACCTGAAGAGCGACTGCTTGCAACGCTCGAAGCGATTGTTCGTGTCTATAATGCGCATGGACGCCGCGATAATATCTACAAGGCACGGATCAAGATCCTGGTTCAGGCTCTGGGCATTGAGGCTTATCGTGAGGCAGTCGAAGCTGAGCTGCAACAGATGGATCTGGAGCATTACCGTCTGACGCCTGAAATGGTAGATGCAATCCGCGCGCGATTTGCTGTGCCGGAACTATCAGCCCCGGATAATGCGTCTCAGGAGCTATCTGCCAGACGTGGGGCCAATCCGGAGTTTGACCTCTGGGTTCGAAGCAATACGCATCCTCATCGTGATGCAGGTCATATTATTGCGGTTGTTTCTCTGAAGCCTGCCGGGGGAATTCCGGGAGATGCGACGTCTGCCCAGATGGACCGTTTGGCCGACTTGGCTGACGAATATTCCTTTGGCGAACTGCGGATTACGCATCTTCAGAATATTGTTCTGGGGCATGTTCGACAGGATCGACTGTATGCTCTGTGGCAGGCCCTGAAAGAGGTGGATCTGGCATCGGCCAACATTGGTCTGATCGGTGACATCGTGGCGTGCCCTGGACTGGATTACTGCGCACTGGCAAACGCGCGTTCCATTCCGATTGCCCAGAAGCTGGGTGCTCGGTTTGGGGATGCCTCTTTGCAGGCGGAAATCGGAGCGCTGCGGATTAATATCTCGGGTTGCATCAATGCATGCGGCCATCACCATGCAGGTCATATTGGCTTGCTTGGTGTGGACAAGCGTGGGGAAGAGTTCTTCCAGATTACTCTAGGCGGCCGGGCAGAGAACGGCGCATCCATTGGAACGATCTTGGGCCCGGCGCTTCCGGAAGACGATACGGTTGATGCGATTGCCCGGCTGGTGGATTGCTACCTTGGTATAAGACAAAGGGGCGAGACGTTCCTCGATACGTTGGATCGACTCGGGGACGTCCCTTTCAAGGAGGCGGCTTATGAAACTGTTTGAGCTGAATGAGCGTCCTGCCAAGTTTCATGAGGTGTTGGTAACGCTTTCAGAGTTGGCAGAGAACACAGACGCACGCGCTGTTCTTCTGGATATTGCTGATGATGCGACGGCCCTGAAACCGTATCTCAATCGACTTGAGCTGGTTGTTTTGCGCTTTCCGATCTTCCGTGATGGGCGTGTGTTTACGCAAGCGCGGGAGTTGCGGGAGTACCTTCGCTTTTCGGGAGAAATTCGTGCGGAAGGGCATGTCCTTCCAGATCAGGCGGCCTTCCTCAAGCGGTGTGGCGTAGACAACGTCGTTTTGCCGGAAGGAAGTGATGTGGAATTGTGGGAAAAACAGCTCCATCGTTTCCCGGTGGCATATCAGCGCTCTGTTCTGCCTTTCTGCCCCGTTGAGAGTGGTTTGCGGGTTGAAGAAGACTCTTAACGGGTTCCGAACCATCCACGGCGCCAGAACCAGAAGAGTGGCAGGATAGTGGATAGAACCATCAGGGTGAGCCCGTAAGGGTAGCCATATTTCCAGGTAAGCTCCGGCATGTCCTTGAAGTTCATGCCGTAGATACCTGCGATCAGCGTTGGCATGATCCCGATTGAGCTGGCGACGGTGAGGACTTTCATGCCGTCGTTCTGCTCGATGCTGATAAAGCCCAACGTCGCATCCAGAAGGAATTGGACCTTGCTGACGATCTGGGCATCGAAGTCGCTCAGGGAGGCGATGTCGCGGCCTGCGACTTTGAGGCGTGATTTGAATGTGTCAGCCGGCGTTGGTGATTTCCCGGCAGTATCTCTGGCAGGAAGGGGAGACGTGCCCTGATCCTTGGCCTTTTGCAGGCTTTGGCTGATGTAATCTTCCAGATAGATACGAACACGGTCGATGCCGAGGAGGCTGTCCCGGACTGTTGAGGCTAGGTCTCCGGCATATCCGAGGCGGCGCAGGGTTTCGCGAAGCATGGCGCCCACGCGTGCGCGATCGCGCGGTTGCTCGGCGTTGAAGACGCGGCGGGAAATGGTGTCGAGCGTGCGCCCCAGACCTTCGAGGATGTCAGCCAAGCGGTTGATGATTTCTTCGAGAAGCTCAACCAGCAGTTCTGTTGAAGACGGCGAGACCTTGCCTGCCGGGTATTCGGCCAGTTTTCCGCCAACGAGATCAAACGCGAAATAGTCCGTATAGCGGACCGTGATGATTCTCTTTTCCGTCAGGATGAAGCCGACGGGTTTGGAGAAGGAGACGTCATCCGCGCGGCGTACAAGGGGGGTCGAGAGATAGAGGCAATTGTCCCGTTCATAATGGCGGGATGAGCTTTCAATCTCTTCCAGTTCTTCGAGTTTGGGAATGTGAACCCCGAGGAGGGTCTCGGCTTTTGTGATTTCATCATGTGTTGGATTGATGAGGTCAATCCAGTTCGTGGCATTGATATCGACGTCCGGGCCGATCTCGCGGGCCGGTGTGCCGGCGGGCCGGGCGAGAAGCATCAGGGGAAGATCCTTGGTCGGAGGCAGGAGGTGTTCTGACTCATGTCTTGAGGATGCGCTCTGTGCAAGGGGGCTCTAAAGAATTCGGCCAAGGTGGTTTCTTGAAAAGGGTGTGGATGGACGTTCCCGTCTGGCCTTGGTATCGCTGGTCAGCCCTTTAAGCGGAACAGAGCCCGGTATGACGACCCCATCTTCTTCCCTGCCTAATTCCTTGCGCTCCGGACCGGACGAGCGTGGCCGGTTTGGCGCCTTCGGTGGACGCTTTGTTGCGGAAACTCTGATGCCTCTGGTTCTTGAACTGGAGGAAGCGTATCGCGCGACGCAGGCTGACCCAGCGTTTCGTGAGGAGCTGGACTACTATTACCGGGACTATGTTGGCCGTCCGAGCCCATTGTGGTTTGCGAAGCGCCTGACGGAAGAGTTGGGTGGTGCGAAGGTTTATCTCAAGCGTGAGGAGCTGAACCACACGGGTTCGCATAAGCTCAACAACGTCATGGGGCAGATCCTTCTGGCCCGGCGGATGGGCAAGACGCGGATCGTGGCTGAGACTGGTGCTGGCCAGCATGGTGTGGCGACGGCGACGGTTTGTGCGCTCTTTGGGTTGAAATGCGTCATTTACATGGGCGCAACGGATGTTGAGCGCCAGAAGCCCAATGTATTCCGCATGCATCTGCTTGGGGCTGAGGTGAAGCCGGTGACGGCTGGGGCCGGGACACTCAAGGATGCCATGAATGAAGCCATGCGCGACTGGGTTGCGAACGTGGCGGATACATATTTTCTGGTGGGCACGGTTGCGGGGCCGCATCCTTATCCTGAGATGGTTCGTGATTTCCAGTCCATCATTGGTACGGAAGTAAAGGAGCAGATTGTCCGGGCTGAGGGGCGTCTGCCGGATGTTATTGTTGCGGCCATTGGCGGCGGCTCAAACGCAATGGGGATTTTCCATCCGTTCCTTGATGATGCGGATGTGCGTCTGATTGGTGTGGAGGCTGCTGGGCTGGGACTGGATTCTGGCAAGACGGCGGCATCCATCTCTCGTGGGCGTTCGGGTGTGTTGCATGGCAACCGGACGTATCTGCTTCAGGACAAGCATGGTCAGATCGAAGAGGCGCATTCGATCAGTGCGGGGCTGGATTATCCGGGGATTGGGCCGGAGCATTCCTGGCTGAATGATATTGGGCGTGCCGAGTATGTTGGTGTGACGGATCAGGAGGCTTTGGAGGCGTTCCAGCTTCTGACGCGGACGGAAGGCATTATTCCGGCTCTCGAATGCGCCCATGGACTGGCGCATGTCATGAAGATTGCGCCGGAGATGCCGAAGGACAAGATCATCGTGCTGAACGTCTCTGGCCGTGGAGACAAGGATATCTTCACTGTGGCGAGCCATCTGGGAGTGAACCTGTGAGCCGTATCAAAGCCCGCTTTGAAGCCCTCAAAACGGAGGGACGGGGCGCTCTGATTCCTTATCTTCAGGCGTTTGATCCGGATTATGAGACCTCGCTGGAGTTGCTTAAGGCGATGCCAGCTGCGGGGGCGGATCTGATCGAGATTGGCGTGCCGTTCTCCGATCCTTCAGCGGACGGTCCGACGATTCAGGCTGCGGCACTGCGGGGGCTGAAGGCTGGGGCGACGTTGGGTGGCGTTCTGGAGATGGTTCGGTCTTTCCGGGAGACCGATGCTGAGACGCCGATTATTCTAATGGGGTATCTGAACCCGATTGATAGCTACGGGCCAGCGGAATTCTGCTTTGATGCGGTTCAGGCGGGTGTGGATGGTATCATTGTTGTGGATATGCCGACGGAAGAGGCGGATCTTCTGGATGCTCACGCGCGGGCAGCCGGGCTGGATATTATTTCTCTCGTGGCGCCGACGACGTCTCGGACGCGCCTGTTCCATGTGCTGAAAGATGCCTCAGGCTTCGTTTATTATGTGAGCATCACGGGGATCACGGGGACGGGCAGTGCCAGTCAGGCGCAACTTGAGGAAGCTCTTCCAAAGATTCGGGAAGCGACGGATCTGCCGGTTGCGATCGGGTTTGGGATTTCGACGCCTGAACAGGCGCGGACGGCATCCCGGATTGGGGATGCGGCTGTTGTGGCGTCTGCTTTGATCAAGACGATGGCGGGAACGTTGTCTGAGGGGCAAGCGACGGAAAAGACGGTTCCATCCGTATTGAAGCAGCTTATTGAGTTGTCTGCGGCTGTTCGGGGTTGAAACCTGTTTCAGGTGGTGATTTTGGAGCGCATCAGGGGACTCTCTGATGCGCTTTTTTTATTTGCAGTCTGATCAAGTGCGATTGCGCAGTGACATACCAAAAAGAATGGCAGATGCCCCAGCCATCAGAAGCTCGATGGCAATCAGGGTTCCGATTAGCCAAAAGCCTGACCACGGCAGTGTCATGTAGAGAAGGATGCCGATCAGGAGCGTGAAGATGCCACTGACGGCGAGGAGGCCCCAACCACCTGTTGTGCGGTGCCCGGCGGCCCAGAAGGCACGGCTAAGGCCCGCGAAGATCAGACAGCCTGCAAGGATGGCTGTAATGAAGACCGATCCGGTAGCGGGCTCTTCGATGAGAAGAAGGCCGCCAAGGATGTAAAGTCCGCCAATCAGGCCGGAAAGCCATTGGTTGGGCAGGGGGAGCCCGCGATGCGCGAAGCTCTGCATGATTTGGGCGATTCCTCCGATAATGAGCAGAATGCCCAGAAGCACCATGCTAGCAAGCGTTGTAGCAACCGCATCAAAGGCCGCCAGAAGCCCCAGGACGACCAGGAAGGCTCCCACGCCGATGAACCATCCGGGTTTCAGGCCTGACTGAGGGGAGAACTGCACGGTATTGAAACTGTCGGACATTGGGGTTTCTCCGGACGGGAACAATAGCCCGTCTGTTCACTGATTTTGCCTGATTAAACCGCGGGGACGCTCAGTGGTTGCAGGTGATCGCGGTGCGTGTTCCTTAAGGGAGATGGTGCCATATTTTTGCGAGACTGGGCACAGTTCTGTATGGCAAGGCTGGCATAAATATGCTGGCAACGCTAAAACGCGCCGATTATGAATGGCCTGTACAAGAGCCTTTTCCCATTCTGGCCTTCGTCCCGAAGGCAGGCAGAAAGTAACGAGACGACATGAGCTGGCTGACCGATTACGTCCGACCCAAGCTGCGTGGCCTGCTTCAGCGGGACGTGCCGGATAATCTTTGGACAAACTGCGATTCCTGCGGGCAGATGATGCTCGTCAAGGAAATGGAGCGCTCCCAGAAGGTGTGCCCGCATTGTGGGCATCATATGCGTGCGACGGCAAAGGAGCGTCTGGCCTGGACGTTCGATGGTGGCGAATATACGACCATCGAGCTGCCGAAGATGCCGGTTGATCCGCTGGGATTCAAGGATTCCAAGCGTTACACCGATCGTCTGAAGGACGCGCGGAACAAGTCTCATCTTGATGAGGGGCTTGTGGTCGCACATGGCCGAATTCAGGGGCAAAAGGCTGTGGTGGCCGTCATGGCGCCTGAGTTCCTGTTGGGAACGATGGGAGCAGGTCTAGGTGAGGCTTTTGTGGCGGCCTGTCGTCTGGCTGTTCTTCAGAAGGCTCCGCTGGTGATTTACACGGCTTCTGGCGGTGCGCGTATGCAGGAAGGCGCTGTCAGCCTCATGCAGATGCCGCGTACGACGATTGGCGTGCAGATGCTTCAGGAAGCTGGTCTGCCCTATATCGTGGTCTTTACGAACCCGACGACCGGGGGCGTGTCAGCGTCTTTCGCAATGCTGGGTGATATTCACATTGCTGAGCCGAACGCGCTCATAGCTTTTGCTGGTCCTCGTGTGATTCAGGACACCGTGCGCGAGAAACTGCCGGAAGGTTTCCAGAGGTCTGAGTACCTGCGTGAGCACGGGATGGTTGATATTGTTGCAAAGCGCTCCGAGCTGCCTGAGCTTCTGGGGCGTGTTCTTGGTATGCTGACTCGCCAAAAGGCGGCTCCGGACGTCGCTGCCTGATGGGTGCCCAGAAGGGGGAGCCGGTCCGTCTGGCTGGTGAATATCAGGGACGGCCGGGCGAGGTTCTTGCCCGGTTGCACCAGTTATATCCCAAGCTGATTGATCTTTCTCTTGGGCGGCTGGAGGTTCTTCTGGCTAAGCTGGGTCATCCCGAGTTGCACTTGCCGCCAGTCATTCATGTTGCTGGTACGAATGGCAAGGGGAGCACATGCGCCAATCTGCGGGCGATTGCCGAGGCAGCAGGTCTCCGTGTGCATGTGATGACCAGTCCGCATCTTGTGAGCATTACTGAGCGGTTTCGTCTGGCAGGGAAGCTGGTTGACGAAGATACGCTGGTGGATGCTTTTGAAGAGGTTGAGCGCGTTAATGCAGGTGCGCCCATTACCGTCTTCGAGGTTTTGACGGCCGCAGGTTTTCTTCTTTTCTCTCGCATCCCTGCTGACCTTGTCATTCTTGAAGTGGGTCTCGGTGGACGGCTGGATGCCACAAATGTGGTTCCTAAGCCTGCTGGGTGTGCCATCACGACGATCAGTCTGGATCATCAGGCCTTTCTGGGAGAAACGCTGGAGGCCATTGCTGGTGAAAAAGCTGGGATTATCAAGCCTGGTGTGCCCGTCGTTGTCTCTCCGCAGGCTCCAGAAGCGTTAAATGCCATTCGGTCGCGTGCGGAGGCATTGAAGGCGCCTGTGTGGGTTTTGGGGCAGGATGTACACGTTCGGGTGGAGGGTCTGACGCTGCATTATTCTGACCCGCAAGGTAGCCTTGAATTGCCATTGCCGGGTTTGAAGGGGCCGCATCAGGCAACAAATGCAGCTCTTGCGATTGCGGCTTTGCGGGTGTCTGGGTTGAATATCCCGTTGAGTGCGTATGAGGGTATTGCCAGAACTGACTGGCCTGCCCGGTTACAGCGATTGCATGGAACGCTTGCTGCTATGCTGCCAGATGGGTGGGAGCTTTATCTGGACGGTGGCCATAACCCGGGTGCTGGCAAGGTGCTGGGGGAAGTGCTTGATGGTTGGAAAGACCGACCTGTTCACATCATTGCCGGGGTCAAGCAGAGCAAGGACGTGAGTGGATTTCTCAAGCCCCTCTTGGCGCGTGCAGCAAGTGTTCAGGCGGTTGCGGAAGTTGACCAGCATCTTGCCACGCCTGTGGAGGAGCTTGTTGCTGCGTCTGGTGGTATCGCAATTGCTGGGCCGACGATTGTCAAAGCTTTGGAGCGTTTGGCTGAAAGCGGGCGAGAGCCCGCACGCGTGCTGATTTGCGGTAGTCTTTATCTTGCGGGCGTTGCTCTTGCTCAGGATGGTTGGGTTTCTGTCTGAGCGAAGTTCTGTCGGACCAGGTCATCCCATTCCTGCATGATGGTCTGGTCCGGCATTCTGGCATCGGCTCTGGAATACCAGTAGCGGGCGTTGGCCAGATCTCCTTCCTGTCGGTGAAGAAGAGCGTGAATACGGTCGTTTGGTCGTATGCCTTCGGCTGACTGCACCAGTTCGTGTGCTTTGGCCCAGTTCTGTTTTCCAATCCACCAGAGTGCTGTTTGAGAAAGAGACAGGCCGCTAGGCGGACTGGCGTTCTTAAGGCTGTCGTAGAACTGCTCTTTTGAGATCATGTCCCGCGTCCTTATGTAGTGATTGAGAGGCTGACAGGACTGAAAACGTTTTGTCTCGGCAGGAGATGCACATTGGGACGCTGCTTCTGGAGGATGCTGGTGGTAAAAGACTGGTGTGACTATGATCGAATCCTTTCCTTCTCCAGCTGCGTCTGACGCGTCCTCTGATGATGGGGGGCTAGGCGCGCTCCTGCGTCGTTCTCCGCCAGCGAATATCGCGGCAGAGCAGGCGCTTCTCGGAGCTATCCTGACCAATAACAAGGCCTATGAGCGGGTCTCGGATTTTTTGGAGCCCGAGCATTTTGCCGACTCGGTGAATGGTCGGATTTATGAAGCTGTGGCCCGCCGCATTGAGCGTGGCCAGTTGGCTGACCCCGTTACGATGAAGGCCGAATTCGAGCACACAGGTGTGCTGGATGCTGCGGGCGGACCTGCGTATCTCGCCAAACTTCTGACCGCCATGGTGGGGATCGTAAATGCCGGGGATTATGGTCGTGTTGTTCACGATGCATGGGTTCGACGTCAGCTCATCGATATTGGTGAGACGGTTGTCAATAATGCGTTTGGTGCTCGGCCCGATCTGGATGGTAGTGATCAGATCGCAGCTTCTGAAGAGGCTCTGTTCAAGCTTGCCACTGAACGTGGGCAGGAAGGTGGGTTTGTCTCGTTTGGCAAAGCCCTTACGGGGGCTATTGATGTTGCTGAGAAGGCATTTCTACGGACGGGCGATGTTGTTGGCCTGACGTCCGGACTGAGAGATTTGGACAAAAGGACTGGTGGGTTGCATCCGTCTGACCTTTTGATTCTTGCTGGGCGTCCGGCTATGGGAAAGACGGCGTTGGCGACGAAAATTGCTTTCTCAGCTGCGCGTTCGATCATGAGAGATGCTGAAGAACGTGGGGAAAAACCTCACGGTTCTGTGGCTATCTTCTCCCTCGAAATGTCATCTGAACAGTTGGCGACGCGTATTCTGTCTGGTGAGGCAGAAGTATCGGGTGAAAAAATTCGTCGTGGTGACATTGGGCAGAAAGAGTTCGATCGTTTTGTCCGTGTGTCCCGTGAGTTGCAGAAGTTGCCACTCTACATTGACGATACGCCGGCTATCTCCCTTTCTGCGATGAGAACGCGGTGTCGCCGGTTGGCGCGAACGCAGGGATTAAGTCTGGTAGTTGTGGATTACCTGCAATTGATGCGTCCGGCGATCGGGACCAAGCCGGATAGTCGCGTGTTGGAAATTTCGATGATTACACAGGGTCTGAAAGCAATTGCGAAAGAGCTTTCAGTGCCGGTTATCGCATTGTCTCAGTTGTCACGTCAGGTCGAATCCCGTGAAGACAAACGACCGATGCTATCGGATCTTCGTGAGTCTGGCTCTATTGAGCAGGACGCCGATGCTGTGATGTTTGTGTATCGTGACGAGTATTATCTGCAGCAGCGGATGCCGAAAGATAGTGCTTACGACAGTAACGAGAAGTTTCAGGCGGCAACTGAGGAATGGCAGCGGAAAATGGCGCTTGTGCATAACAAGGCAGAACTGATTCTCGAGAAGCAGCGACATGGTCCGACGGGGATGGTCCAGTTGTACTTCGAGGGAGAGTATACCCGGTTTGGAGATCTGGATACGATCCACGAATAAGAATTGAAAGCGGTCTTCGGACCGCTTTTTTATGAATTTTTGGCGGTTAGATTCGAGCTTAAGCGACAATTCTTTTCAAAGGAAAACCGATTTTCCGGATTCACGAAACGGATGAAAAACAAGAAATATTTTGTTGTGTTTTGTTTTTTAACACCAAGGAAAATTGGAAAAATTTTTACCTTTGCCGAGACAGTAAGTTACGGAAATCAGCTGTTTTCATCGCTCCAGAGGGAACTTATCCAGGGGGACATTGGAAACAATGTCGACCATGGAATGAGCTCCTGTCAAACCGAGCAATGGCAATGAGCCATATTTGCTTCTTGACCCAGTGGCATATTGCCATTAATTTATCGTTAATCGGCGGTTGTCGTGGGGATGGCTGCTGAGGAAGGAAGGGGCCCGGTTGAATGCGTAGTGTTTCGCTGATAGCTGGAAACATTTCTGATTTGTTCATTCCATCGCCGAGGCAGGTTTGCTGCACTACGACGAATGGGGGAGCGTTCGAATGCGCATGGAAGTCAGCGAAGATACTATCAGTGCAGATCCTCGTCTGGTCTCATGGGCTGATCAGGTATGCCGGAAGTCGTGTTTTTGTCCATGTCGAGAGCCATGTCTTGCCGCTGGAGCACCAACTCTGGGTGCAGGGCAGCCAGCCGCAGGGCCAGTTCTTCGTCGGTACGACCGTTCAGGACGCCTTTCAGAAGAAAATCTGTCGAAACGCGGAGCCGGTTCGAGAGAGCGGCGATGAGGAAGACGCTGGGTGCGCGATCGCCACGCTCAATCTTGTTGAGGGTGGAAGCATCTACTCCCAGCAGTCTGGCACACTCGCTCTGGTTGGGAATAACGAGTTCCCTGGCCCAGGCGATACGTGTTCCGATAGCTCGCTGGAGGATAGTCAGGGAGTCCGAG
The DNA here is from genome assembly GCF_047723935.1 of Gluconobacter sp. Classification (NCBI taxonomy): domain Bacteria; kingdom Pseudomonadati; phylum Pseudomonadota; class Alphaproteobacteria; order Acetobacterales; family Acetobacteraceae; genus Gluconobacter; species Gluconobacter sp. The sequence continues at coordinate 933 of NZ_JBDOBO010000051.1, read as the reverse complement.
CGCTTGTGTTTGGCCATGTGGCCTTTTTAGCAATGGCTTTATGCCAAATCCAGAAGAAGTTTTTTTTCTTATTGCCTATGGCATTTTGCCATAAATCAAGTTTGCATCGTGAAGGAAGTAAGAATGAGGCAGATGAGTGAAATCCAGACTCCTCGCCGGGTATCTGCCAATGCCATTGCAGCCATGTTGGCGGCTGATAGCTGGAAACCTGCTCACAAAGAGGCGCGTCATCGTTCGATCCGCAAGGCCAAAAAGATTGCAAAAGTATCTGGCGGCACTGCAAAGCGGCAGGTTGTAGATCGTGAAAGCGCTGAAGCTTTACCGCCAGGGCATCCTGTGAGCTGGAACGCTTTGTGGGGTGCTGATCGTGTTCCCCAGTTTCCTGCCTTGGCTCCAATGGGAGCTTCCGCGATTTGGGAAAGTATTCATTGATGCAAGCGTTAATTCAGGAAGTTTCGCCGGTGGTTGCTGCTGGGCATATGAAGCCTACTCCGGAACGGCTCCAGCATCATGAGATCGTGGAGCGAAATGGGGTTCATCGCGTCGTTAACACAGTGCACTCCATGTATGAGGCGGGTGATATTGGCGACGACGAGGTCTCGGCTGCAGATCGCTGGTATCGGGAGTATCTTTTCGCAACCATTGGTATTGTTGAAGAAAAGCCGTCAGATGGTCGTTTTCGTGAGAAAGGCGATGCGCATACGTGGATGATTGGACGCGGCAAGTGTTCGGTTCGGATTTCGGAAATTCGTGAGAGGCTGGGATTGTGCGGACATGTGCGTCTTGAAATGATGCTGGCCCGAGAGATGTCTTTTTCTGCGATGGCGCGCCATCTTTATCCAGGTCTTTCTGAAGGGCGGGCGCGTATGAAAGTTTCGGCACAATGTGCGCTATTGCTTGAGCAGCTCTCGCATGCGTATGAAAGCATGAAAA